>JAACDH010000311.1 GCA_009936995.1 Rhodobacterales bacterium | reverse complement strand
GAGCACGACGAACACCTGTAAGGCCTCGCCCCACTCGTCGTCCGGCACACCGACCGCGGCACACTCGTGCACGCTCTCGTGGGCCTCAACCACCACCTCGATGTCGACGGGGAACAGATTGACCCCCCCTGAGATGACCACGTCGCGGATGCGATCGACGATGTACAGGTAGCCGTCTTCGATGCGCGCCACGTCACCCGCGCTCATCCAGCCCTGGAGTGGACTGCGGGTGTCTAGGGTCATGGTATCGCTGCGAACGTACAGCTGACCGGGGCTCCCGTAGGGCACAAGGTCGCCGTTGGCGTCGACAACTCGGGTCTTCACGCCGGGGAGGATGCGGCCTTGGCTGCTCGGGTGCGTGGCCAGGTCTTCGGGGCCGGCGATACTGATCACGCCCAGCTCGGTGGCTCCGTAGAAGTCGTACAGCACCGGGCCGAGGAGGTCGAGCAAGGTGGTCTTCAGCTTGGGACGGAGCAGGGCACCGCCGGAGATTAGGGCGCGAAGAGGGCTTCGACGGAGCCGGAGTAGGTGGGCTTCGGGTCGTCGAGCGAGGCGGTCGAGGAGCGTGGGCACAAGAAAGGCGTGCGTTACTCCGGCGTGGATAAGCGTATCGATGGCGTCGTCGTCGAAGCGATCGCGGAGCACGATGTGGCCGCCGACGGCCATGGTGAGCCCGGTGAGCAGCATGGGGGCCGCGTGGTACAAGGGGCAGGGCGTGTACAGCACGGCGTCGGGCGTAAAATCAAAGCTGTCGATGTACTGAAAAGCAGTTCCCATGCGGGCATTGGCCATCGACAGGCTGGTGCGAGAGCTCTGTCCGGTGGTGGTGCCGCTCGTGTGCATCTCGATGTCGGGCGTGCCCGTTACCCGCCGCTTCGTGAACGGGGGATAGGCGTCCCAAGTGAGAAGCTTCTCCCAGGAGACTGCCCGTTTCGGTGCGTTGCCACCGACTACGATGACGCGGTGCTTGTTGCGAATGAGCGCTTGGATGGCGGGCTTGGCGAGCCCTGCTGGCACGAACGCGGCGACGGCTTTGGTTTCATTGAGGCGCTGAATGACCTGGGGTGGCGCCGACTTCGGAGACAGCGGCATGGGGATGGCACCCAGTCGACGAATGGCCGCCATGGCGATGATGTGCTCGCGACGATTGCCCACGAACACCGCTACTCGGTCTTGGGGGCGGACGCCGACCCGGTGGAGTGCGCCGGCGATCTGTCGAGCCTGACGGGCGACCACGGCGTAAGAGCTCGTGCCAGATACGTCGCTGATCGCTGGATGATTAGGACGATTCAGGGCGTGCACATCGAGGGTCATGTACGGGTCGCGGCGTCCAGCGGTGAGCATCCGAAGCATCCGGAAAGCGGACCGCGGACGATACGTAGTCGCTAGGCCTCGACGCAGGGACGTGCTGACCGCGGTACTCACATCTTTAAGTGCGTCCCGGATTCCCATCATTCTTCGGAAGCGAGCGCTGTGTTTAGCGCTTTATGCGCAAAGCGAGCCACCAACACCGAAGCGACCAGCGTGGTCGCGAGCCCCACCCACTGGGCTGTGGGGTTGACCTGCGCACCGTCGCCGACGAGGTCCGTCAGGTTGTGCAATGTGGAGCCCATCCAGGTGTACAGAATGACCGCAGGTAAGCTGCCGGTCCAGGTGCCCAGGACGAACTGGCGTGTTCGTACGCGGGTAAGCCCGAGCATGTAGTTAATCACGTTGAAGGGCGCCAAAGGAGACAGGCGCAGCAGCACGACCAGGTAGGTTCCGCCATCTTCGATGGTGGCGTCTATGGCCCTGAACCGAGGATCTTGTTCGACCCGCTTGGCGACAAAATCGCGGAGCACGGTCTTCGCCAGCAGGTAGCAGATCGTGGCGCTGAATGTGGCGCTCAATGAGGCCACGGCCGCCCCCAAGATGGGGCCAAGCAGGAATCCGGTGGCGCCTTCGAGGATCGAGGCGGGCAGCATTAGCAGGGAACACAGAAGGTAGATTGCTACGAAGACCGCCCATCCTTTCGGGCCTGCGGTGCGGATCCACTCTAGCCAGGGAATCAGTTGGTCTAGGTGTTGTGAGCCCAGCCCGGCGAGGACGAGGAACACCAGACCCACGACTACGGCGAGTATCTTGCGCTGTCGTTCGGTAAACTCCATCGGGTTTGGGTTAACCCAACGGATCAGGCGATGAGGCCAAAGTGGTCAGGAGGAGTCGGATGACATGGCGCTACTGGATCGGAATGGCGTTCACGCTCGGGATTGGATGTGGTCATGTGCCCGAGGTTCGCGCGGCATCTTGGGGGGCACAGCTTGAGGGCGTGTGTGATGTCTCGGCAGCGGTGTGGTTAGACGATCAGCTCTGGGTGGCCAATGATGAAGACAACGCACTTCGTGTGTACACCACAGATGGCAAGCTGATCCGCGTTGCGGAGCCCTCTCTTGATCAGCTCGTCGCGAGCGCTGGTTTCGACCTGGATAAAAGCAAAAATGAGGTCCGAGAGATGGACCTCGAGGCTGTGGCTACGATCCCCAGTCCGGATGGGGTGGTGGTTTTTTGGCTCGGGTCTCATGGCAACCGCAAGGCCAAGATCTCCAAGGGCAAGGTGCGAGACGCCGACGCCCGTCCCAATCGGCAAGTTCTACTGGCGACAGAACTCTCCAAAGACGGTAACGTGAGTCTGGTGGGCAAGCCGATCACCGGCCTAGGAGCCTCGTGGGTAAGCGCTCAGTTGCCGGCGGATGTCACCGCGGCTCTCGCGGTGGCACAGCCCCGGCACGCCAACGCCGGCGGCTGGAACCTCGAAGGGCTGGCTGCCGATCTCTCCAATCCCGAACAACCCGCGCTTTGGCTGGGGTTTCGCAGCCCGGTGGACGAACAGGGTAGCGCGCTTGTGGTCCGTTTCGACAACCCGCTGGACGCCACAACGGGCGCGGCAGCGGCGCTTTCTCAGGCGTCCTGGATCGATCTGGGCGGACGTGGCGTTCGGGCGATGGACGCCGACCCGCAAGGTGGTTGGCAGATAG
>JAACDH010000310.1 GCA_009936995.1 Rhodobacterales bacterium | reverse complement strand
GTCATTTAGACCTATCTACTCATCTTCACCCTCTCCAAGGACCGGTCCGTAAATCTGGTATCCGACGGTGGCAGCTACCCTCGAACAACTACACGCCTGGTCGTGAGCACACCGCACCGACTCCTCGTCGATAGGTTTAATATCGCTACAGCCGTCGAGACCCGATAGGCGGAACGCACCTTCCTAGAGGTTTCCATGTTGAAGATCTACGGTTCTCCTAAATCCAGCGCCAATCGCTGCTACTGGACCCTCGAAGAGGCAGACGTCGCCTACGAGCGGGTCTCCATCTCCTTCACAGAAAAGGAGCACCAGTCGGCCGCGTTTTTGGCACTGCACCCCAATGGAAAGGTCCCGGTTTTCGTCGATGGCGATCTGGTCCTCTGGGAGTCCCTGGCCATCAACCGCTACATCGCCGAGGCCTACAAGCCGTCCCTGTTAGGCAAGTCCGCCTCCGAACGAGCGCTGACCGACCAGTGGAGCGTCTGGTCACAGGTCCAGTACCAGCTACCGGTCATCGACCTGTTCATCCAGCTGGTCTTTGTGCCCGAAGAACGCCGAAGTCAGTCGGTAATGGACGCGGCCCGAACCAAAATTGGTCCCATGAACGCCCAACTAGACGCCCACTTGGCGCACAGCGGACACATGGTGAGCGACGTGTTTACCCTCGCCGACCTGAACGTCGCCTCGGTCGCGCTGCTGAACGAGCGGATCGGCATCGATATATCGCAGCATCTACATCTGAGCAGCTGGCTCGAGAGAACCCTCACCCGTCCCGCGAAGATTCGAGTTGACGCCCTCGACTAGCGCGTGAGCCCCCCTCTCGCGGGTGATGAAGCCGAGCTAGGTGGATTCATGGACCTCCTGCTCGCCGATGTTCACCACCGCGACCTCAACGCCCCCATTAACGCGTTTCAAGACTGTGGATTCGCACGTTTAGGACCCGTCCTCAGCCCAGAATTCGCCGCAGCACTGGCCCATCGTGCCAACGAACTGATGTTGGACAACACCCTGTGCCCGGGTCTGTTCTACCAGCACGATTCGCCCACAGGCCGCTACGAGGACGTGAAATTCGGCGCAGGTTGGGTTGGTCCCTCGAAGCGATACCGAAAGCTCGAGCGTCTCGAACGCGACCCGCTGTTTCGCAGCATGATCGAGAACTCGCTGTTCCGACGAATCGCCCAACGGATGCTCGGAGAGGAGGTGTACCTCTACCGTGCGGTACTGTGGAACAAGGCACCGAAGGTCGGTATGGCGGTCCCTTGGCACCAAGACGACGGCAAGTTCTGGGGGCTCAGCCAGCCCCCGTTCCTGCAGGTATGGACGGGCCTAGACGACGCGCCTCTCGAAGCCGGCTGTCTAGAGGTCGTGCCGAACAGTCATCTGGGCGGTCTCGCCTCAGCCGAGGGTGGCACCCTCGCCCAAGCCCGTCTAGACCAAGCCAAGGCCGAGCACCATGCCTGCGCCCTTCCCTCCAAACGCGGCGAATCCGTCCTGGTCCACAACCATACCTGGCATCGAACCGGTCGAAATTCCACGGACGCGCCACGAAGAGCGGTGAGCATTTCCTTCTTGGGAAAGGACGTTCGTTGCAAGCGCCGACGCCGAGCTCCTCGAAGCTTCATGCGCCTGTTCGAGGATTCCATCTAAAAGAGCCACCGCACCACATGCACGATCTTCTACGCCAAGAGGACCTCCTCGGGGTGTTAGAATAAAACAGGTGTTCCACCCTCACTAGAGGTCGTTTTCATGTCCCTCAAGCTCCCCACCGTCGCCGACTACATGGACCCCGACCACCACGCCTTCAAGGTCGACGAGCCCATCCTCGAGGCGGTCAACACCCTCATCCAGGATGGCATTACCGGCGCCCCAGTTATCGACAATTCGGGCAAGCTGGTGGGCATGCTCACCGAGAGCCAGTGCCTCCGTTTACTCACCAAAGGCACCTCCGATGGGCTCCCACCTACGGGCTGCGTGGGAGACTTCATGGCCACCGACATCCTCACCGTTCCCACCAAGATGGACGTGTACTACTTAGCGGGGCAGTTCCTGCGCACCGGCAAACGTCGCGGTGCCGTCGTCGATTCGAACGGAAAACTGGCGGGCGTGGTCACCCAGAAAGACTTGCTCCGGGTCATTCAGGAGCGACTCCAAACGTAGCTAAGGCGGGCTCTTACGCTCAATCCAGTCAGTGCGTAGGCGATGTCCGGCGTCAAAGAGCATCGCCAGCAGCGCCACCAGCGCCGGAGAATTCCAGCCGAAGTTCGGTGTGAGCAGCCAGCCCATCAACAGCAGATGCACTGCGGTTCGCGCCGAGGCTGCTGCCAACCGGCATGCGAGACTCAGTCCGAGCCAAAACGAGAGCAAGCCGATGAGCCCCAAGCGGGAGCGGCCCATTCACGTGAGCGCCAAGGTGCGGTCCGCCACCCGGTCGATCTGCGCGCCGTCATGGGTCACCCAGATGGCCGAATGTTCGGCGAGCGTTCGCTCCACCGCGAGCGTCGCTTCGGTGTCCAGGTCGCTGGTAAGTTCGTCGAGGAGCAACACGGCGGGACGTCGGGACAAGGCGATGGCCAACAAGGCGCGTTGGGCCTCTCCGCCCGAGAGGTCGCTCCAGGGTTGATGCCAGGTTTTGACTAGCAGCCCCCAGCCCAGACCGTTCTGTTTTGGGTCGTCGACATCCCGTCCCCGCTGGGAGGCGAATTGGGCCACCCCTTGAGCGTAGGCTGGCGGCATGCCTCAGAGAATTGGCGCGCGCTGTGGCACCCAAACAACCCGAGATCGCCACAATGGAAATCCTAAGATGCTGGGTGTTTGTCCACGAAGTCGAAATTCAGCGCCCTCTGCGGGGTCCAGCAGGGCCAACATCCGTAACAGCTGCGTCTTTCCGCAGCCCGATGGCCCCTAAACGACTAGGGTCTCGCCGTGCGTCAGGTACAGGCTCTGGTGGCTGAGC
>JAACDH010000042.1 GCA_009936995.1 Rhodobacterales bacterium | reverse complement strand
TCTCTCGACTGCTCAAGGTCGCCCGAACTCTCGCCGATCTCGACGCCTCCCAATCCCTCGCGCCCCGCCATGTAGCCGGCGCCCTCGCCTTTCGCGCACCCGTTGGGGTGGCCTGATGTGGTCCATTCTCGCGCTCTCGCTGTGCCTTCGTGGCGTGGTCGACCAAATGGACGGCGGCTTCGCCGCTGTGGAACTGCGGGACCAGTCGCTCACCTTCATTCCAGTGGATTTGCTGCCCACCGACATCCGGGAGGGTGACCGGGTGGTGCTGCACATCCGCAACAAACACTTGCGCCCGGGGCGGTCCCGACGCGCTTTTCTAAACCTCTCGCGTCCCGATTCGGAACGCAATGCGAGTGACCGCCGCTCGCGCTCTAGGAGAGCACCATGACCAAGATAGACATGAAGACCCGCGCCCTCAACGAAACCCTCGACCAAATGGAGAAGCGCTTCGGAAGAGGCAGCGTGATGCGCCTCGGCGACGCTACCGTGGCCGATGTGGAGGTGATTTCCAGCGGCTCTCTCACCCTCGACGGCCTGCTCGGCATCGGCGGCTGGCCCCGCGGGCGGGTGGTCGAGATCTACGGCCCCGAGTCCAGCGGAAAGACGACGCTCACCCTGCACGCCATCGCGGAGGCCCAGAAGACCGGCACCTGTGCCTTTATCGACGCAGAACACGCCTTGGACGCTAGCTACGCGCGAGCGTTGGGGGTTGACACCGACGACCTCATCGTAGCTCAACCGGACCACGGCGAGCAGGCCCTGGAGATCGCCGAGTCTCTGGTCCGAAGCGGCGCCATCGACCTACTGGTGATCGACTCCGTGGCGGCCCTGGTGCCCCGCGCCGAGATCGAAGGCGACATGGGTGACCACCACGTGGGTCTACAAGCGCGCTTGATGAGCCAGGCCCTGCGTAAGATCACTGGAATCACCGCTCGAACGGGCTGCACGGTGATGTTCATCAACCAACTGCGTCAAAAGATCGGCGTGACCTACGGCAGCAACGAGGTCACTACCGGTGGCAACGCGCTGAAGTTTTACAGCTCGATTCGCGTAGATATTCGTCGAATCGGGGCCCTGAAGAAGGGCGAGAGCATCGTGGGCAACAAGACCAAGGTCCGAGTGGTGAAGAACAAGATGGCGCCACCGTTTCGCACCGCCGAGGTCGAGATCTTGTATGGCCGCGGCATCTGTCGCGTAGGCGAAGTGATGAAGCTGGCCGAAGAGGGCGGCCTGCTCTCCAAGAGTGGCAGCTGGTACAGCTGGGGCGACGAGAAGCTCGGTAATGGCAAGGAAGCCGTGCGGGCGAACCTCCTCGAAAACCCAGATCTGTTGTCGCGACTGACGGCTTGCGTGGTGCCCAGCGCGACGCCCGCCGCAGCGAAGTAGTCCAAGCAGACGCGCCAGGTCGGTGGGGTTGACGACTAAAACCCACGGATAACTTTTGCCCGCGTAGAAGCAGTCCACGTAGGCCGGAATATACACGGCCATTGACGCCGACGTTTCGGAAGGCTTGGGGCCTATCAAAAAGGCAACCGCGGTCACCGCAGCTCGCCTCAATTCTACGAAGCGTACCGTTCTTTCTTCACCCAACGTCGTCGAGCTCCAGGGCGATGTATGCCACAGACAGCACTGATCCATCGCGACAAACGCGACACAAGGTTATTGGCCCTGCCCACCCACACCCAATCGGCCCTCTAACGGGCCCACTCGAGGCGCACCGTGGACAAAGGTACCCGCGTAACAATCGTCGATGGACATCAGGGAAAAGGCCAGAGTGGTTCAGTGTTCTGGACCGGAAAGAACAAGTGGGGAGACGGCGAACGTCTCGGTGTGCGCGGCGACGATGGCGAAACCTACTGGGTCAGCGACGCAGATGTCGAGACCACCACCGGCGAAGCGCCCGAGCAACCAGCCGGCGACACCTTCGAAAAGGGGGACCGCGTTTCATTCACGCAACGCGGGCAAGCAGGTACCGGCACGGTTTTTTGGATCGGCCAGAGCAAGAACGGACCCGGACAGCGCCTCGGCGTGCGAGACGACAACGGCGAAGAGGCCGTGTGGATCGATGCGCGCATCGCAAAAGCCCTCGAAGGCGATGCGCCACCTCCTGCTCGTCAGAATTCCAACAGTGGATCCGCGCAAGAGTGCGAGTCCGACCAAACTCCGGACGCCTGGAGCCCCAGTCTCGACATCAGCGATATGCCCCCCGAAGCGCCAATAGACGACAGTTCCGCCGATCAGTGGGCGCAGTGGGACGACGAAGAAACGTAGTCGCCAAGATACTGTTCGCTGAATCCAGCGCCAACGACCGCACAGAGGAGATGTGTCGATGGTAGGCTAAGCCGCTGCCCAGCAATGAAGGACGCATGAAATCCCGGATTCTGATCGTAGACGATAACGAGGCCCTTGTTCGGGGACTCAGCCGCATGCTGGGCCGTCACTACGACGTCACCGGCGTCATTTCGGGCGAAGACGCCCTCGAAGACCTCGCTAAAAACTCCTACGACTTGCTGCTCACCGATTTGGCCATGCCCAGCATGGACGGCCTTGAGCTGCTCAAGCAGGTTCGCGCCCTCGGACGCACCGAAGCCGTGGTGATGATGTCGGGAAGTGGCACCATCGAAGCCGCGGTCGACGCCGTAAAACTGGGAGCCGCCGACTTCCTCGAGAAGCCGGTTCGACGTGAACGTCTGCTCCAAAGCATCAAGACCACCCTTGCGTTGGGCAAGCTCACCGCGGCACACGAACGCCTCCTCGCAGAACAAGAGCCCGGCGACGTCATGCTGGGTAATTCCGCCGCCTTGGACCGCGTTCGCAAGCTCATTTCGAAGGTCGCCCCCACCGAGGGTCGCGTGCTGATCACCGGCGAAAACGGCACTGGCAAAGAGCTGGTCGCGAGCTCCGTGCATAAACTTAGCCGCCGCTGCGAAAAGCCGTTCGTCAAGCTGAACTGCTCCGCGGTCCCCAACGAGCTGATCGAGAGCGAGCTGTTCGGCCACAAGAAGGGCGCGTTCACAGGCGCGGTTACCGACCGCAAGGGCCGATTCGAACTCGCCGATGGCGGCACCCTCTTCCTCGATGAAGTTGGCGATACCCCGCATTCGATGCAGGCCAAGCTGCTTCGAGTTCTGCAAGATGGCACGTTCACGCCCGTGGGCAGCGCCTCCGGCAAGACGGTCGATGTGCGGGTCATTGCCGCCACCAACAAAGACCTCCAGCAGATGGTCGACGACGGCGAGTTCCGCGAAGATCTGTACTATCGACTCAACGTCTTCCCCATTCATATGCCGCCCCTTCGCCAGCGAATCGACGACGTACCGCTGCTCGCTCAGCACTTCGCTGACGCAAGCGCTCGCCGCAATCGCAACGAGTCCATCGGCTTCACCGACGCCGCCCTTCGCGCCTTGTCCGAACACGACTACCCGGGCAATATTCGCCAACTGCAGAACATCGTCGAGCGCCTGACCATCCTGGCGGAAGATGCCATGATCTCCGAAGAAGATGTGCGCACGACACTGCCTCCACGCCGGTCCCGTACGGACGCGCTGCCGCTACAATCACAGGCGCTGTTGGCCGCTGGCATCACCCAGACCGATCTCGAGCGGCAACGCCTCATCGAAGCCATGCAAAAGATGGGCGGTCGCAAGGCCGAGGCCGCAAAAGAGCTCGGTATGAGCCGCTCAACGCTGTGGCGGAAGCTCAAGCAGCACGGCATCACCCAAGACTGAGCGCTCCTCGTGACTTCGGCCAGAACCAAATTAGGCCCACTACCGAGCGCCATCTCGGGCGCCGACCCCGAATTGAGGACGCTCTCCGCCTCGGTGGTGAACGTCGGCATCGAGGCGGCGCTTACCGAGATTAAGCCGAGCGCGACAAGGGCGATAAGAGGACCTCCACACACCTCGACTAAAGACCCGTGTTAATCTCTTGTTACGAGGTTTTTAACAACTCTTCGAACAGCGATACGCGACCAAACCAAATGCGACACTCGCACCGTCTTTCCCCAACTTTGAACCAGACCCTACATATCGTCAAAACAAGGGGTTGCTCCTGTATATAGTTCCGATTCAAAAGCGTTCAATTCCTGGCACGCTCCCTGCAATCCCATTCCCATAGAGGTCTACATGAGCTGGCTCGTCGCAATGGCCGCCCTTTCCGCACAAGCCTACGAAGTCAGGGTCGACGACGCAGGCCAACCGCTTCGCTGGAATCAGATGCCGCTCTCTTACGAGGTACGTCTAGACGGTGCACCGGACGGAATCACTTCAGAGGCGTGGCACAAAGCCATCGATGAGTCCTTCGCGAGCTGGACGGGCGTAGAGGGTACGCGGGTGCTCTTCAACCCTCTTGGCAAGGTTGACGCACCGGGCAGCTCCATCGCCGACGGACAGAACATCGTCTGGTTCGACACGGAGTGGGACGATGACCCCGAGGTCGGCATGCGCACCAACGTCTGGGTCACCCAAGCCGGCTCGCCCGTAGGCTTCGACATTCGAGTCAACGCCACCATGGATTGGTCGCTCACCGGAGACGGCTTCGACGCTCAGGCCGCCCTCACCCACGAAGTTGGACACGTCATCGGATTGGGCCACTCCGATGTCGAGATCGCCACAATGTTCTACGCATTGGGTCCCGAGGAGGCGTTTCGCCGAGTGCTGTCAGAGGATGACGAGGAGGGTGTACTCTTCCTCTATCCCCACGTCGATCTGGAGGCCCCGGCATTTCTCAGCTGTAATCAAACCGGTGGTGTGCCGTCATGGATCACATGGTTGCTGCTTCCAGCCCTGCTCCGACGCCGCACGAACCCCCACCAAGGAGGTGCCCAATGATGGCCGCCCTGTCTCTGCTGTTCTGCCTAACTGCGTCCGCACAGACGTTCTCCCTCGAAGACGTGGAAGTCCTTGCGTCTCCCGAGACCAGCCTCCTCAGCCTGACCGCCGACGCGCCCAATGTGGTTCGAGGCCAGGTGGTGAAGCGGCGCACGGTGCGCACAGACAACAGGTTTAAGACCCGTTACACGTTCGCCATCTACGAGACATACGCGGGCCACTCAGCCGAGATGTTTAGCCTGTGGCTGCCCGGTGGAACCTTAAAAGGAGTTACCCAAAAGGACCCTTCTACCCCAATTTGGGAGGAAGGCGACGAAGTGGTGCTGTTCCTCAAAGAGAATGGGGATATCGCCTACAAGGGCATGTTCACACTGCACGGCAAAGACTTGGTAGACCCCGCAGGACGCGTAGGCGTGGGCCTGTCCGATGTCATCTCTGCCGTGACCAAGAACGCCGAGACTACGATGACATCGCGCTAGCTCACACCAGTAGGTCAAAGCGCCCCTTCATGAAGTCGCGGGCCACTACCATCTGGTGGACTTCGTCGGGACCGTCGGCGATGCGAGCCGCCCGGGCAATGCGATACCAACGCGAGAAGGGCATGTCTTCGCTATAGCCCAGGGCGCCATGGAGCTGAATGCAGTCGTCGAGCACGTCACACAAGGTATTGGCGACCTGCTTCTTGGCCATCGAGCTGTAGGTTCGCGCCGCCATGGCCCCCTGCTGCTCCATCACCTGTGCACAGTGCAGGGTCATCAAGTTACCCGCGTGAATGGCCATAGCGCTGCGAGCGATTTTCTCTTGAACCAGCTGGTGATCACAAAGTCTACGACCGAAGCTCTGGCGACTTCCCACGTAGGCTTTGGTCATCTCTAGGGCCCGAGCCGCCAGACCCAGCCAGCGCATACAGTGGGTGAGTCGCGCCGGAATCAGCCGCTGCTGAGCGAGCACAAAGCCCATGCCCTCTCCGCCCAGTACCGCGTCATTGCTCACCCGAACGCCCTCGAACCTAAGCTCAGCCTCTCGGTGGGCGAGCAGCGGTGGCCCCATCACCTTAATATCCCGGATATGGTCTATTCCAGGGGCATTTCGGTCGACGGCGAACAGGGTGGCTCCCCGTCGCGGGTCGTCGCTGGTGCGGGCCATGACAATCAAGAACCCTGCGGTTCCAGCGCCGGTGGCGTACCACTTGTGGCCGTCGATGATCCAGTCGTCGCCATCCCGTCGAGCGGTGGTGCGCAGGTTGCTTGGGTCGGAGCCTGCACCGGGGGCTGGCTCGGTCATACAGAAGGCGGACGTGATCTCCCCGCGAACCAGGGGCATCAACCATTGGTCGCGAACCTGGGGGCTGGCAACTTGGCGGAGCAAGTCCATATTGCCCTGGTCGGGCGCGTCGCAGTGAAACGACCGCGGTCCCACCAATGAGCGGCCCATCTCGCGGAACAGCGCGCACATTCCCATGACACCGAGCCCCAAGCCGCCCAGC
>JAACDH010000309.1 GCA_009936995.1 Rhodobacterales bacterium | reverse complement strand
GAGTTCCGTCGTCCAGCTGGATGACCAACGCGCCGCTCTCTTCGATGTCGATGGCCAAGCCCTGTAGGTCGCCGATACGCACTTCGCGCCCAAGGGTGGCATTCCTGCTTCGCCATACATCCAGCATAAACCCAGGGTTATCGAGGATCCCATCCGCCATTTCACAGACGCCGTGGACGAGATGAGCGGCCAACAAATCGCGGTCGGTCCGGCATCCGGGCACGTCGGCCAGGTGGGTGGCGGTGGGGAGCGGAGGCGCCGCGTGCACGTTGACGCCGATGCCGATGATCGCCCACGACAAGCGACCCTTTTGAAACTCTGCCTCGGCTAGAATTCCCGCCACCTTTCGGCCATCGGGCGCCAGCACATCGTTGGGCCACTTGATCGTCAGCGGATCGCCGCAGACCTGAGCGACGACAGTGGCTGCCCCAAGGCAGAGCAGCGGTACTCGTACAGCGGGAAGCGGCCGGCGAATGAGGATGGACAGCAGCAGCGCGCTACCGGGTGGAGACTCCCAAGCGCGTCCCAGTCGACCTTTTCCGGCCGTTTGAGCCTCGGCCAAGACCGCCGTGCCGTGAGGCGAACCCTGGTTGGCGAGCACCCGCAGGTCGGCGTTGGTGGAGCCCGTAGTGCCGACGTGGTGCAGCACTTATTGGAACCCTTCGAGGGCCGCGCGCATCTGGTTGGAGAGTGGTACCTTTTCGCCAGTCTTGTAGTTGAGCAGCACAACCACGCCATCGCCGGACGCGATCACCGTGTCGGGATCCGCAGCGCGGACCACGGCGTGACTCAACGTGAAGCTGGTGTTGCCCAACCGCTTCACCCGACAGCAGGCGAGGATGTTGTCTGGATAGTGGAGCGGCGCCCGGAACTGAGCTTGGATGGTGGCCAAAATAGGCCCTGCATCCAGGTCAGACCGATCCGAAACCAGTCCTACCTTCTCGAATAGCGCGATCCGCGCCGTCTCGAAGAACGTGAAGTATCGGGCGTTGTTGACGTGACCTAGGGCGTCCATATCGCCCCACTGCACCTTTAGAGCAACCTGAATGGGCCAGCTCATCGACGCACCTTGAGCGACAGGTCGACCCAGCGCGCCTGGTGAATCAAGCCACCGGCGCTGACCACGTCAAGGCCGAGCTTCGCCAATGACGGAATGCGCTCTGGGGTGATGTTTCCCGACGCCTCGATCACCATTCTGGGACGAGTCTCTCGAATCGTCGCGATGGCCTTCGCCATGGTCTCGTTGTCCATATTGTCGAGCAGAACCGCGTCGACGTCTGTGGTCACGGCCTCCGCCACTTGTTCCAGATCGCTACACTCCACCTGAATCCGCACCAAATGGTGGTTCTTCTCGCGGGCTTTCGCGACCGCCTTGGGCAAACTTCCCACCGCGGTGATGTGGTTGTCTTTGAGCATGCAGGCGTCGTACAGGCCCATTCGGTGGTTTCGTCCACCACCGCAGGTCACGGCGTATTTCTCGAGGCTTCGCCACAGGGGCGTGGTCTTGCGGGTGTCGGCCACACGGAGGGTGATGTTGTCGCCCAAACCGTCGACGTACGTGGCCGTCCAGGTGGCGATGCCGCACATCCGCATCAACAAGTTCAACGAGATGCGCTCGCCCACCAGAATCCCCCGCATGGAGCCTGACACCTTAGCCAGGATGGTGCCCGATTTGACACGGGTTCCATCCGGCACCAAGATCTCGTACTTCACGGCACCACCATAGAGATTAGCCGACTTAGAGAGTACCTTTTCGGCAACTTCATGACCGCAAACGATCATGTCCTGCTTCGCCAGCAGCTCGGCCCGGCCCACCGCGAACGGATCAATCGTGGACTCGGTGGCGAGGTCCCCTGGCCCCAGATCTTCTTCGAATGCAGCGTCCAACAGCGCGTTCAGGTTCATGTCGGTTCTCCTGTCCCTCTGCTAACGCACTTAAACCTAGGACAGCGCCTGAGAGGCCGCCAAGATGCGCTCCACTTCGCGATCGGCCTAGTCCTCGGAGACGCAGTCCTACCGGCCTTGTGCCAAATCTACAAGCCCTCGGCGGCTCGCGTGCGGCTGTGGCGCATGACTTCGAGGCGGGTGGCCTCGACCCGATGCTTCTCGACCAGCTCGTCTTTGACATCTTGCGGCGCGTTCTGCATGAAGCGCGGGTTGTCGAGTCGTTTGGCCAACGTGGACAGCCCCTTCTCGGCCTTCTTGATCGCCTTGTCTAGACGGGCGACCTCGGTGGCAGCGTCGACGCCCAGGGCCTCTAGGGGGATGAGGATTTCGAAGCCGCGAAGCTCGAGCGCAGCCGTACCGGTGGGACGGTTCTCGTCGGTGAGCAACAACAGCTCCGAGACACCGCACAGCTCGGACAGCGCACGGCTGTGTCGTTGCATCAACGCCAATTGGTCGGTGTTGGTGAACAGCAGCGGCATGGGAATGGCGCGGGCCAGACCGATGTCGGAGCGCAGCCGACGGGCGTCGGT
>JAACDH010000308.1 GCA_009936995.1 Rhodobacterales bacterium | reverse complement strand
GGGCAACCACACGAACTCATCTTCAGCTGTCGCTGCGGAAAGCAGATGTTCGGCCCGCAAATCGATAAAGAGTATGACCGCCAGAAAGCCCAGTACGAAGCGAACCCCGAGAACAAGCCCGCCGCTCCGACGCCCGCAACCGCCACCAAGCGCGACGAGCAACTTCGCAAGGCCTACGCCCACCAAGCGGCTTATCAGGCCCGAAAGCGGAAAGACGCTGAAAATGCTGCCCAAGTCAAGAAAGATGACGACGACCGCAAGTGGCGCGACCGCGTCTCTCTAGGCGGCGCTCCGGCCTCCAAGCCATCCACCGCCAGGAAGTCCTCAGGTCTCCCCGATGGTGCCGGCGAAAAGGTCGGAAGCCAAGGTTGTGGCTGGCATACCTGTGACAACCCACCGCGACCCAACAGCAAGTACTGCTCCCGCGACTGTTCCAACAAGAACGCTCGGGCGCGCTACAAACGACGCAAGGCCGCCGACAAGGCCGCATAGTCGTCACACCTGAAGCCCCCAAACGTTGGGGCGGAGTGTTCATGTCCACAGCGCCCGCTGAAGAGAACAGTCAGCGCGATACCTGGCTTGAGCTCTTCCTAAATGTCGTTTGTCCAACGGTTGTGCTTGTCTTCCTGTCCAGCGAAGACCGGCTCGGACCCATGCTCGGCTTGGTGGCGGGCTTGTCCTTCCCCATCGCCCACGCGTCCTATAGCTTTATAAAGACCCGCAAAATTAGCCCACTCTCGGCGTTAGCGGTGGTGAGTGTGGTGCTCACCGGCGGCATCGGTCTAATGAAGATGGACGCCTACTGGTTCGCCGTCCAAGAGGCTATTGTCCCCCTGGTCATGAGTGTATTCGCCGCCGGCTCAAGATACACGCCTTGGCCCATCGTCGAGGTCATTCTCTGGCGGCTGCTAGACAAAAGTAAGGTCGAAGAGGCCATGGCCAACAAGGGCGGGGTCGAGGCCCTTCACAACGACTTCGACCGCGTGGCCCTGTGGTTCGCCGCCTCCTTCGTCTACTCTGCCGTCGTCAGCTTCTGCTTGGCCCGGTACCTAGTCACCAGTCCCACCGGCTCGGTGGCCTTCAACACAGAGCTCGGTACCTTCACCGCCATCTCGTTTCCCGTGGTCGGCATTCCCATGACCATCGCCATGGGCTTCGCACTCAACGGCTTGCTCAACAAACTCGAGAAAGACACCGGCACCGACATCGACGCCCTGCTTCGCCCAGGTCTGGCCCCCAAGGCCAAGGCCGAAAAAGCTTCATAGACGGCCTACGAAAACGAAGATTGACGCTTCCGCTCATCGCGCTCGACCCTGCGCCAATCGCCAGCTCGGCGAAGGTGTCGCCTCTGCGCCACAGGGCCAAAATCCACTCCCAACCTAGCGTTCGTTCCACTGTTCCACCCCAGTTGGGCCATCGAGATCGATCTCCCAATAACCGCCACCATCGGCCGTCCAAGGCGTATGTGACGCGGGCAGCGTGTCGAGCCACTCCTGACCCACCACCGCGTTCGCCGCGTGGCCGGCGATTCTCACCGTTGTTGCCCCATTGAGCACCGACCGTGGAACCCGCATGGACAAGGTGTGAAGGTCGCCAGCGAGGTGGCTGTCAACGCCCCGAGCGATCCGACGAGTGGGCCCCCAAGTGGCCCCATCGTGCGCGTAGACGCCGTCCCAAGGCCCTTCACCCGTGCCGGAGTCGCTGGTGTTGCGCCCAGTAATCAGATGGGTGGGTGAGAAGGGCAGGTTCGGCGTAACGCCACCATATTCCATGCCCAAGCCAGGGCTGGCGACGCCGCTACCCACCTCGAGGTACAGCATGGCCGGCACCCAGGGGTCCTCGAAGACCGGCGAGACCCAGACGACGTACAGCCAGTCGGCATCCCAGGTGAGGCCAAATCGCTCCCAGGTAAGAGTCGTGGCGCCGGGCGTAACCACGCCGCCAGCGCCAACGTCGGCGAGGTCGTCTACGCCGTCAAAAATAGCCAGTGAACCCGTGGTTGGCGTGTTGTCGACGCCCGAGAGCGCCAGCATCTTGAGAGAGGACACGTTGGCGGCGTTGTAGGCATCGGGACCGCCGCCCGGAAGCGCCGTGTACTCCAAGAAGTGGTCGAGGCGGGTCATGTTGGGCGCGTTCCAAACGTTCACGCGGTAACTTTGACCAGCCTCGAGCTCAACCCGCAGCCCCGTGCTGTCGCGCCAGGCATTCCAGTCGTCACTCTGGGGCATCACCAACGAGCCCTCTGCCACCAAGACATCCAGCGCGTCGTACACTTCGATACGTTTATGGGCTGCGGTGACACCGGTGCTGAGGGGGCCGGAGCCATTGGCGTGCACCAGCTGTAGCAGGTGTGTACCGGTCCAGTCGGGCTGCAAGCCGTACACCGTGATGGCG
>JAACDH010000041.1 GCA_009936995.1 Rhodobacterales bacterium | reverse complement strand
GTTACCGCCGGAAAGAAGACCGCAAAGGTGATCACCGGCGAAGCGGAAGTAAAGTCTCCAACCGCAGGCACCGAGGAGCCACCAAACTCGACGCCAAAGCTCAGTGCCACCAGCGACAGCAGGATCAGCGCCATGATGGGCAGCTGGAGCTTGAGGGTGAGCTCGGTGCTGCGCGAAGCGACTGCGCCTACGATCACCACAACGACGGCGGCCGTAGGCATGATCGGGATGTCGTCCCACAGCACCTTAAAGCTCTCGGCCAGACCATAGGCGTAGAGCGTGACCGACAGCACCTGAGACAGATAGAGCGGAATACCAATAGCTCCGCCCACTTCTAGGCCGAAGGAGCGAGAGATAAGGAAGTAGGCGCCGCCCACGCCCACCCGCATGTTGGTGGCGAGGGTGCTCATAGAGAGCGCCGTGGCCAGGGTGATCAGGTTGGAGACCAGGATGATCACCACCGCGCCCACGAGCCCGGCGTTGCCGACGACCCAGCCCAAGCGCAAGTACATAATGACGCCAAGAACGGTCAGGAGCGTCGGTGTAAACACCCCCAGGAACCATCCGAATCGCTTTGGATTGGCCGGAGTTGGAGACGCTGCGGCCGCCGCGTCACTCATGGGTGGCCTGGTCCAAGGTGGTGCGCTCCCAGACGCCATCCTTTAAGTCGAACACTTGGGTGGGCCAGTAGCGAAGGTCGAGCTTCAAGGTGCTGACGCGCTCGCTACCATCTAAGGCTTCGAGCCCCAACGAGACCGATGCGCGGTCTTCTTTGCCCTTTACCGCTTCGAGAAAGGCGTCGAGCGTGGGTGTGTCTACATCGTCTACACGGACCACACGACGCGTGGGACGGAGACGGTACCGCGAGCCCGGAGAGCCGTACCACAGCCAGGCGATGTATACGCCCTGCGCGTCAATTCCCCGTTGTTGGGAGACCTCGGCGTGGGGGCTGTGCAAGATGAGACCTGCCCAACTGACCACGCGGTCCACGCCTTGCCCAGACAGCGACACCGTCTGCACCCTCACGTCCATCTCGACGCCGTCTCGAAGAATGGTAAGCGAGACCTCTTCTTTACGGAAGGTGGACTCTATTTGGCTCATGCGTGACAGCAGCACACCATCGAGTTCGAGCACAAGGTCGGTGTCTCGCAGGATGTCCTGGGCGGGAACATTGCCATGTACACGCTGTACTTCGAGCACGGTGCGACGTTCGCCATCGGCCTCGAAGAACTGGCGCACCCGAGCGTCCGACAGGCCCCGATCACGTGCTTCAAGGATGGGCATGGCGTGCAGCTCGACGCCTAAGGAGCGAACCACAGGCTCATCGCCTGCGACGATGGCCTGAATCGTTGGCTGAATGAGCGCCGCCGGCAGTCCGTGAAAGCTGCGCTCGCCAGTGGCCTGATCCAAGAAGCTCGACCAAAGCGCCTGTGCCCTGCCCTTCTTGTCGACAAGCACACCCCCGAGAGAGTCCTCGGCCTCTTCGAGATCGATGACTTCGACATTGGCGTCGCGGAATCGGGGCGTGCCCGAGATGCCGAACCACGCGGCATCATGGCGTTCGACACGAGTCTTCATGCTGACCAGCTCGTGGTCTCCGTTTCGGCCCACCTGCCAGACGGTGTCGCCAACTTCGAGCTCGCGATCCGACCATTGAACGGCGACCACCGGGGTATCGCCCAACGCAGCCGGATCGTAGGCGAGGACCGCGAAGTTGTGGACGGGATGCATATACCGCAGTCTTGCGGGAACGCGAATGGTGCCCGCAAACGTGAGCATGAGGTCGCCGAGGGCAACGGGAACGGTGTCTCTATCGACCAGAACCAGCCCCTGCTCGGCGTCGATGATCGTTCCCGCGCCAACGTAGTTCAGATCTTTCACACCCGAGGTGGGGTGGGGAATATCGAAGTCGACCAGCACCAGGGACGGCCCGATTGCATCAGCCAGCTTCCCAGCGTCGTCGAATAGCATGGCCGTAGCAGCAGTCACGCGCTGTGATTCGGGCGGTTCTGCGCTATTTCCGCAGGGCCAAGTGCCGTCGCTATCGTCACGAACGCAGATTCGCATGGGATACCAGCGCCGGTCCATGACCGCGATAGCCTCGTAGGAGTGCAGTGGGTCATTGACCATATTGAACCGCACCCGAATCCGCTGACCCTGTGCCTTACTCGCCAGCTCTTCCTCGAACTTGGCCAGATTGGGGACCGGAACGCCGTCCAGTTCGTCGAGAATAGCGCCGGTGGGGATTTGGGCCGCACCCAACATGTATCCGGGAACCGCCACGTACACGCCTTGCACTTCTCGGAAGTGGTTGCGGGCCTGTTGATAAGATAGGTCGTGCACAATACCGCGGCTGATCTCGAGGTAGCGGTCCGGGGTGATGGCGTGCAGATCGTCTACCGTCACCTCCACCTGTTCGAGTTCACCGTTACGAAGGACTTCGATTGCGATCACCTCGCCCACGTGATCATCCAAAACAGACTCGAGCGGCACGAACTCGGTGACCCGCTGCCCGCCTGCCGACAGGAGAATGTCTCCGACGCGAAGGGCCTGATCCGCGGAGCCACCAGGGACGACTTGCCGAAGCACCAGCATGCCCGTTCCATGCCCCCCGAGGCCCTCGCCTCTTGCTCTTGCTCGGCGGGCAACCCCAGCCGTTGAAGCTCGTCGAAAGGCGTGTACCTGAACATCGCTTGAAGGGTTCCCCGCGGCACCGCTTTACCCTCGCGGATCAGGTTGAGCGCCCGCTCTACGCGATCAAGGGGAAGGTAGAAGCTGGACGCAGCACCGGTGCTGCCGCCCGCGTTAAGCGCGACCACATGGCCCACTTCGTCGATGACAGGTGAACCCGACGAACCTCCAGACGTGTTGCTGGCGGCTTGAAAGTAGAAGGTGTTGAAGTCGTTGTAGCTGTTGGCGCCGTAGTTCGGTGCGTTGCGGTCGAGGCGTGCCAGCGTACCGTCCAGAATCGACAGCTTCTCGCCGGCGTCGTTCCCGATGACTCGAATCTCCATGCCAACGTGGGCGGCCTTTGGGTCGAGCTGAAGCGCGGTCACGTCTTGGTGTTGCACTTGGTTGGGGTCGAATCGGTAGATGCCGAAGTCGTGCACAGGGTCGCGGTAGATGGCCTGCAGCTCGATCTCTTCGTTGTTGAGCAGGATCGCCTCGGACAGCACGGGTCCAGCGTGCACCATGTGGCGATTGGTGAGAATAAGACCGCGCTCGGCATCTACAATGAAGCCGGTGCCCTGGCTTACGCTGGCACTCTCAGTGTCGAAGTCGCGTGTAGCGGTGACTCGTAGCGAGACCACGGATGGCGCGACCACCTTGAGCGTTTTCTGCCAAGTAGCCTCGTCTATAGAGATAGTTCCTGCTGCTGAATTCGCTACGCAGCCAGCCCACAAAAGGGCCGCCATGACCGTACGACTCAATTGATGCGGCAGTAGGCGTTGTCGAAGTCGACGTCGACGGTGCGCGAGGCGGCGTTCTCGAGCTTCGCCACAGCCACGCTGACCTCGATGTCGCCGGCCATGTTGGCGGCCGCTTGCAGGGCCTCGCAGCGATTCGGGTCGGCGATGACCGCGCTATCGCACAGGCCCTGAATTTCGGAAGCAAGATCGGCGCCCGAGAGGGTGACCATGACCGAATCGCTGGTCGTGAAGGTGGTCTCGTACTCGCCACACG
>JAACDH010000307.1 GCA_009936995.1 Rhodobacterales bacterium | reverse complement strand
GAGGGGAGCCAGGGTAATGACGTCGGGATGCGTACCCGCCTCGATCTGCTGGCACGTCGTGCACCGACCACAAGGACGCTGGTTAGCGTCGATGTCGGCCGTGCAGTTAACGGCCTGAGCAAGACGCACAGCCACGGTAGCCTTGCCCGCGCCCTTTGGACCTTCGAAAAGGTAGGCGTGATGCAAGGACTCCGCAGCTGAAGCAGCCCATAAACGAGCTAAGACGCGCTTGTGCCCTAGGATGTCGGCAATGCCGGCCATCCTGATAAGGCCCTACTGGGACTTCTTGGGAGACACTTGCGCCGCCGGAGCATTCGCGTCCACCTCAGGGGTGTGGATCGGGAACGCAGCCGTGGTGCCGTTGATGCGGTTGGACGCCTTGCGAGCCGTGCCCATTTTGGCGCGGCGAAGCTTGCGACGGAATTTCGTAATTTTGGTAAGAGTGGCCATGTTTTTTCCTGACTCCGTAAGATCCGCTGGCGCGGACGCGGAAAGCGCGTCATCCTATCGTCGGACGGAGGGGTATGTCAAAAACTCCGGTACGATTCGATTCAGGAGTGTTCGATGCAGCGATTCGCGGTTGTTCTAATGACGTTGGGTGGCTGCGGCATCATCCAGAGCGCACAAGAACAAGTAGACGGCATCAAAGACGTCATCGAGGGCCTGACCAACCCGCTGGTTTCCCAAGGTCTAATCTTGGGTGTGCAAGAACCCGAAGACCAAAGCGTCGCCGACATCTTGGCCAATAGCGAATTCGATAGTGGCACCAATGTTTCGATCTTTCTGGCTGACGCCTCCTCCGCAAGTGCAGCTGCAGACGCCCCAGTGAGCGACGCGGTTGTCACGATATTGGGGACCGACACCTTGAATGTGCTGGAAGAAAGCCCTGGTTTGTATGCTACCCCGCCTACGTCAAACACGCTTCCGTACGCGGCTGGCGACAGCTGGGAGGTCCAAGTCGTTATCGAGGGCATGGAAGACATGTCCTCGATCTCGGTGACGCTGCCTCCGGCTGCCCAGCTCAATATACCGCTCGATCACGCACCATTAACGGCCATGATCCTCGACTTCACAGATCAAGAGTTCGATTCAGCCTTCGTCGTAGTGATCAACCAAGATGGAGCGATCACGTTCACAAACGAGCCCACCGATATCAGTGATGTGCTGGCCATCACTCAGGGCGCCGAACCGATCACTCAGGTTGAGATCCCCGCTGACGCCTTTCCAGCCGAGGGCCTGTATGCCATCGGCGTGGCCGGAATGGACCACAGCCTTCGCCTAGACGTACAAAATATGAACACGGCGCTGTCTACGCTAATGGCGGGAAAAATGGAGTTCTATGCAACGACTGCGCTGACCGGTCTGCCGTAGTTTAAAAATAGCGACATCGTCCAGACTTATCGTGACCGACTGGGGTGAATGGCGACGCGTTCGTAGCGTTTACTGAGGACCAGGAGATCAACGTGTCCTACTTCAGCCAGCGTCGCATCACCCATCACGCCAACGGCGCCGTCAACGAACAGGGCACTTTTCGGAACGGTCGACGGCAAGGGGTTTGGACCCGGCACTACGAACACGGCCGCCAAGCGGAAGAGGCGACCTACCAAGACGGTGTCTTAAATGGTCCCGTGACGACTTGGTACCCAGGGGGCAACGTGCGCGGCGAGCTGCACTGGAAGTTGGGCCTATTGAATGGTCCCAGTGCCTCGTGGCACCCAAACGGCAGAATGTCGACGGAAGGTGAGTGGATCCGAGGTATGCCTCATCGGCAGTTCACCCGTTTTTGGCCCAACGGTCGTCGAATGATCCAAGGGAGCTTCCAGCTTGGCAAGCCGGTCGAGCAATGGGTAGCTTGGACGCCGGATGGCGAGCTTGCGTACCGCGGTTCATGGATGCCGGATTTGGTCGCTACGCTGCCCCGAGAAGTCGCAACGGCCTGCCGTCTGAACATCGCACTCGCCAAGGTGGCCTGACCGGAGTACGAAGCCCGCCTTCGAACCTTGGGGGCAGCATGCGGATCCTGTTGGTCGGACACGGTGGACGAGAGGCGGCGCTGGCATGGCGTATCGCACAGTCACCTACGCTCACTTCTCTTACGGTCGCGGGGGTAAACCCCGGTTGGCCCCAATTGGCCACCCTTCGCTTGGCGCAAACGACAAACGAGATCGCCGATCTCGCGGTGGAGATCGGTGCGGATTTAGTGATTGTGGGTCCCGAAGCCCCGCTAGCTGCTGGTGCCGCAGACGAGCTAGCGTCAAGAGGTATTCCCTGCTTTGGACCCAAGGCGGCGGCGGCTCGCCTTGAGGCGTCAAAGAGCTTCGCCAAAGAGATCATGGCTGAGGCCGGCGTACCTACGGCTGCCGCGGTGCTCGTCGATCGGATGGATCCGGCGTCGGTCGCCGACGGGCGTGCGCGCTGCGACCGCGGAATGGTGGTCATCAAGGCGGACGGTTTGGCTGCTGGAAAGGGTGTTATTGTGTGCCATACGGCCGAACAGGCACACGCGGGCCTCGAAGAGCTCTGGGGCGACCGATTTGGTGCGTCCGCCGACCGATTGGTGCTCGAAGACCTGCTCATCGGTCCCGAAGTCAGCCTGTTTGCGCTGTGCGACGGCACGCGCGCGGTGGCCCTGCCCAGCTCCCAAGACCACAAGACGCTCCTCGAGGGCGGTGAGGGACCCAACACCGGCGGCATGGGCGCCTACACGCCGTGCCCGCTGGTCGACGCCGAGCTGGGGCGATCCTTGGTTCAGTCGGTTCATCAAAAGGTTGTCGACGTGATGGCCGCCCGCGGAACGCCCTTTCGCGGCCTGCTGTACGCCGGCTTGATGATGACCGCAGACGGCCCCAAGGTGCTCGAGTTCAACGTTCGCTTTGGCGACCCCGAGTGTCAGCCGCTGATGAGCCTGTGGACGTCCGACATTCTGCCCTGGCTCCACGGGGCCGCCATCGGCGAACTGCCCAAGGGTCAACCCGAGTTTTCGGAGGGTAGCGCCTGCTGCGTAGTGCTGGCTTCAGCCGGCTATCCGCTCTCATCTGACAAGGGCCGCGCCATCCCCGAACCCGACGCCATGCCCGGCGTCGAGGTATTCCTCGCTGGAACCCAGCGCTCGGAAGACGGTGTGTTGCGCACCAACGGCGGCCGTGTCCTCGGAATCACTGGCCTCGGCGGAGACATAGGCGTCGCTCGAGCCAACGCCTACGCGGCCCTGCCGCACTGGTTCTTTGAGGGTGCTCAGCACCGCAAGGACATCGGAAACCAAGCCCTGTGATCAGCCTGGACCGACCGGCGCCCGGGCTGGTCGTGGCACAGCCTAAACGAGGGTTTCGGTATGGCGCCGAGGCCTTCTGGCTGGTGGGTTTCGCCCTGGCGCACGCCACCCCAAGCACGGCCCTCGACCTGGGTACGGGCTCAGGCGTCCTCGCCTTCCTGCTGGCCGGGCAGGGGATCGCTACTACCGGCGTCGACATCCGTCCCGAGTGGCAGCCCCTGTGGGCGCAGAGCCTCGCCCTGTCCAAGACGGCTGCACCGGTCGACCTTCGTCTCCAAGACGCCTTGGTTGATGTCGACGGCGATTGGCCGTTGGTGATCAGCAACCCTCCGTTCTTCCCTGTCGGTGCAGGTCCCACCAGCCCCGATCCCTGGAAGGCGGCCGCTCGCACCGAGGGCAACGGCACTTTGGCGGACTTTGTGCGAGCCGGCTTGAAGCAGACGGCGCTAGAAGGGCAGTTTTGCCTAGTATTTCCGGTTGAACGTTTTCCAGAAGTGGTCCGCGCCACCGAGACGTGCGAAGGGCATGTAGCGGCAGCCGTGCAAGTCGGAACTCGCAGGGTGTTGGTGCGGCTTCAGCACGGGAAAAAAGCGCCCTGTCGATTGATTCGCGTCGAAGATGACGGCGAGGAGGCGCGGCGTTGGTACGCCCTCGCCGGCGCCGCGATTGCTGGCGCCACTCATCCAGGTTAAAACATAGTAATGCCTCGTCTGCAGATTAAAATTCAGAGTGTCGCCCGCGAATCCGGCGAGCCGTGGCAAGACGCCATGCCCATGGTCTCTTTGGTCCGAGAAGCGATTACCCGCGGCTCCGCTCCCCTCGCAGCGGTCGTTCTCCGCACCGATCGCATCGACATTGTCGACCTGAAGAACATTCGCTCGGCGGGCATGTCGGTGCAGAGCTTCTTGGCCGGGTTGTCCCGAAGCACGGCAGACGACGGCGGTGAGGTCGAGGCTATCGGCATCATTGGCGTGCTGCAGACCCGTCGAGCCCAGGCCTCAGAGGACCGCGCTGTACCTATGGCCATCGCGTTCATGGAGTGGGAAGACTGTCGTTGGTGGTCCTGGCGGGGGCTGCTTGATGTCGAGCAAAAGGAGGTCCTCAGTACGTCCGAGGTGGTGGCCTGTGCCGAAGAGGGCGACCCGCTCCCCGGTCGCTTTGGCCGCTGGTGGAGTCTGGGGCGGCGTCGAAAGATGAAGCTGCATTTATCAAGGGAGAGGCCGAGCACCGAAGAGGCTGGTGCGGAGCTTCTCAACTGATTGTCACAGCCTCGCTGGACGATGGCTCTCCGGTGCTGGGTCTGGGAGCCTCCTATTCCGGCGACTAAACCGACTAAGAGGGCGGATCGATGATGTTCGGCCAAAGCGCGTCGGCTTCTTTCCGTCCTCGCCGGGCCTCTTTGCAGAACCAACGCCAGCGACCGACGTGATCGCCGGGGGGTGGGTCGGTGTCGCCCACAAGGATGGCGTGTATGCTGTCGCTGACGTACTTTCCGCCGAGGAAGCGGTAGACTTGGCGCAGCTGTGCGCTCGCGTCTCCGTCGCCCGAAGCGGTGAGCGCGTCGCCCAAGCTGGTGGCCACAGAGTCTTCTGCGGCGCCAAGAGGCGGCAAAATGGAGTGGTTGGGCAGCTGAACCAGGTAGCTGACGATTTCGAGGACGTGGAACAGCAGGACCAGATCGCGTCCGCCGTCTTCCATGGCCAACTCGCGGGCGGTGTGGATGCACCACTCGGCTTTGTCACGCACCGATGTCGACAATGCGTCGAAGATCCATTGCGTCTTTGCCGGCGTGGCCAGGTCGGTGTCGAGGCCCCGGTGGTAGGTGTCTGGGAAGGGGTCGCCGTTGGCGCCGCCCGAGATGTGTCGGGTGATGGGCTCGCCGCGACCGCCTGCCATGGCGCGTCCAGCGCGGAGTCCGAGGGCCAAGCGGGTGAGGGGCGGCACGTCGGCGCCGAACAGCACGTCGAGGACCGCGGGGTCGGTGGAGAGCCCCAGAGCTTCCATGCCCTTGCGCATCTCGCGGCCGAGCTCGCGCGCTGCCGGTCGGGAGTCGCGGGACAGGCGCACAAAAGCCTGGGTGGCCGGATGCATGCCGTTTCCGGTGCGATCGACGAAGAACCAGCCGCTCTCGCCGTGAGGGTGAACGGTGACCATGAGCGGCGTGCCCGGGGGGCCTGGCACAACCACGGTAGCGCCGCGTCCCGCTTCACGACCGACGCCACAGCTGGCGAGCACAGGGGCGTAAAAAACGGCGGGGCCGCGGATCTTCATGGCGTCTTCGGGGTCCCCGACCAACGATACCGTCAGGCGGTAGCCCAACTGACGGGCCCGGGTCAGCAACATGATTCCGGCCGTAGTGGCAGCGGGTATGTTGCCCCGCAACGTGACCTCCATTCTATCCTCCGTGCGACCAGCGCAGTTTATCAGGTGTCGGCGTGGGTGCGGTCGACCATCCGTCGGGCGCGCTTCATCAGGGGGATGAGGCTAGAGTGTCGGACCGCTCGAACGGCCTCGGTGGTGGTGAACCAGGCCACCTCGCCAATCCCTTCTGCGTTGGCGGGGCGGAAGTCATCTTCGATAGGTTCTAGGGGGTTGAGGAGGTACAGGAACACGGTTTTTAGGCGGGGTAATCCTCCGGGGGCCATGAACCCGTAGCGAATTATGCCTACCGTGTCGGTGACCTCCATCGGCACATCGATGCCCATTTCTTCGCCGACCTCGCGCACGGCTGCAGATTCTGGGGTCTCTCCGTGCTCGAGCTTGCCCTTGGCGACCTCCCAAGTGACGCCGCTGCGGCGGGTGACCTTGATCAGGGCCATGCGGGGCACACCGTCGGCGCCAATCTTGATTGGGATGCCGCCGGCGGAAAGTTGCTCGGCGAAGTTGGGGCGTAGATTGAGCACGTCATTAACGGGAATCGCGTCTGCGTGGTACAGCCCGCTGCGCTTGTCGCGGAAGAAACGGACGCCATGTCTCCGGGCTCGGGACGTGTCGACGTACAGGACCCGCGGCTTTCCACCCATACGGTGAGCCGCTCGCCAGGCCTGGGACTCGTCCTGGGACAGGTACACCGGCCGACCGCGATTGGTGCTGATCGTTTTCTTCTCGAGGTAGCGATTGACGTACTTATCCGAGGTTGCGTGGTAGCAGATATCGGGCGGGATGGCCGATGGCCGACCCCTGCTGCGATCAAGGGCGCGAATTTGTTCGCCCTGAATCTCGAATCGACGGGAACGCGCCTGCTCCACCACCACCGTAATCTGTGCGGCCAGTACGTCGGTGCGCATCAGCTTGGACACCGCCACTGCGAGGTCGACCAGCATCACAAAACCGTGTTCATCGGGCGTAAGTCCACCCACCTCTGGACGATGCCGGAGTAGAAAAGCGATGGTCTTGGAGATGCGGACAGCATCGGGTTTGGGCGGCATTAATGGGCCTTGTCTCCGTGGGCGCGGCGATCGACGACGGCGCCTGTGGGGTCGAGGATCGTGAGGATATCGCCATCGTTATTCCAGACGGGCCGCTCGCTGCCGAGCTGGACCTTGATCTGTTGTTTGGGATCGGTCTGATGGTCGCCCAGGCCGCTGTGCAGCTGGAAGGTGTGGCCCACGGGGATGACCACATCGGGGAGCACGAACTTGTGGTCGTCGTCGTCGGTGATGACGTGGCCCTTTAAGTTGACGTCGTTGGCGCTGACGTTGCAGATGCGCGCGTACTCTCCGTTGACGTTCTCGTTATCGTCGCCGCGGGCGTTGGCGTGGAAGCTGGTGATGTGCAAGGCGCCCTGATATCGATCGGTCGACCAGATGCCGAGCTTGGCGGCCTGAGCGCGACCTTGGGCGGCTACCATCTCCGACAGGTCGGTGTCGTCGGGGGGGATGATGAACAGGTGGGCGAGTCCCTGCTCGAGGAGCTCGACCGAGAGGTCTTTGTCGCCAGCGCGAATGCCGGCCACGATGCGACCGTAGCCATCGCGGGGGTCGTCAGTGGTTGCCAGCGTGATCTCTTCGCCCAAAACCAGCTCTTCGGCCAGCTTCTTGGCTTCGAGACCGTAGGCTTCAGCGGGCTTGAGTTCCGGCGTGTTGACCCAGCGCAGCCGGATTTTGTCGCCACTCTTGAGAGTGACGGTGTCGCCATCGTAGACGCTGGCTACTTCGCCGGTTTCGGGTGGAGGAGGCCAACCACCTTCGGGGGGCTGGGCTGCAAATGCGGTGAGCAGCAGGAATGCAATCATCGGGTCTCCTGGTTGTCGCGTAGTGCGGTGATGCGCTCTGCCTGCCACAACATGTACACGTCATCGGGGGACAGTCGCGCGGCCTTGTACGCGGCCTCGGAAGCAAGGTGTAATTCGCCACGGGCGAGGTGCACGATGGCTTTGGTGTCGAGATAGTCGGAGCGCTCGCCGGTGTTGGAAAGCGCGCTGTCGATTCGGCGCAGGGCTTCGTCTTGCTTGACGCCGGCCAAGGACCAGAACCAGGCCAGGCAGTTGTCGCGCTCGTGCGTTCCTTCTGGTGCGAGGTCGCACGTGGCAGCGATGCCCTCGTCCATGAGGGAGACTGCGCGGTCTTGGTCGCCAAGCACACGGTTGGCCGCCACCTGGAAGTCGATGGGCTGCATGTCTGGGTGCAGGCGGTCCATGGCGTACGTCATGTCATACCTGAAGGTGGTGGCGTCGCCAGGCTCGTCGAGGAGTAGGGCGTAAAACCACAGGAACTCGCCGGCGAAGGGATAGAGTTGGAGCAGCTTTCGGATGTGGGCGATGGCGCCATGGCGGTCGCCTTGAGCCTGTGAGACCCGCGCCCGACGGAGCAAGTGGGCGTCCGGGTAGCCTTCGAGGTTGGCGGCTTGTTGCAGGTCTGCCGCCGCTTTGGAGGCTTCGTCGATGTATAAGTAGACGTCTGCTCGAGCGACCCAGGCGTCTCCTCGGTCGGGAGAGGCCAAGACGCCTGCGTTGGCCAGTGCGAGGGCCTTATCGGCGCGTTCTTCGAATAACAGGCCATTGACTGTTCCGATGATTTCACCTTGCTCGACGAGGTCTCCGGGGGCGATTGGAGAGAGCACCTCCCAGGCTTTGTCGAGGTCTCCCCCGTGGCGGTACAGCCGCACCAACAGCACGCGGGCCTCGGCGCGCTCTTCGTCGCTGATGGATGCGGGCAGCTGTTCGAGGAGTGTGATGGCGCCCTCGACGTCGTCGATTCCGATCAAAAGTTTGGCGCGGTACAGTGCTCGTTCGGGCTGTTCGGCGCCGTGGCGAGCAAGATCTTGGTCATAGAGCACCTGGTGCCCATTTTCGCGGGGCTCTTTGGCTTTGGTTTTACGCATTTTCATGCGTCCACGGGCGTAGTCGAACCAGACTTGGTGCTCGGAGAGGTATTCGTGGCCAAGCAGCGCCCGCATTCCTGTGGCGCAGGTGTCGCGGTCGGTGATCTGGTAGTCTACCCAGCGGGCCGAACTGTTCATGGGGTAGCGTTGGCCGCCTAGGGCCACCTCCGCGATCGGCACTCGGCGGGTCATTTCGAGGAATCGGTGGGGCGGCATGGTCTCGGAGGCGCCGATGCCGCGAATGGACTCGA
Source organism: Rhodobacterales bacterium (assembly GCA_009936995.1). Taxonomy (GTDB): domain Bacteria; phylum Myxococcota_A; class UBA796; order UBA796; genus JAACDH01. The sequence goes on along the minus strand of JAACDH010000307.1, from coordinate 1 downwards.
G
>JAACDH010000306.1 GCA_009936995.1 Rhodobacterales bacterium | reverse complement strand
GGGTGATGACGTTGCGCATCTTGTGGTTCTTGGCCTCTTCCTTCGTCAGCAGACCATGGCGAATTTTCTCGGCGATGAGCGAGTGGTCCTCGGTGACCTGTTCGATCTGACCGTCGCGCATAACGTACACGCGAGAGTCGCCAACATGGGCGATATACGCGTTTCCAGCTCGAACGAGCAGCACAACCACTGTTGTACCCATACCGTGGTACTCGGGCTGCTCGCGCGCTTTCTCGAAGATGCGTCGACCGGCCAAACGCACCGCATGAGACAGCTTGTGCTTGGAGCCCTCGACGGGATCATCTATGTCCAACTCGATGTCTTGGCCTTCGAGGCTGGTGACGACCTCTTCGACGGTGTTCACCGCAATGGCACTGGCGTACTCGCCACCTGCGTGACCGCCCATTCCGTCTGCGACCACGTACAGGTTGAGCTCTTCGTTGATGAGGTAATTGTCCTCATTATGGCCGCGCTTGAGGCCAACATCGGTGATGCCGCAGGAAGTGATCTTCAACGTGTGTTCCCCATCCTAAGGCGCAGTCAACGGCCTTGAGAGTCGATTCTATCCCTTTCGGAGCGATTTGCCCAAGTCAACGACTCAGTCGCCTAGGCATCGTCGACGTGAACAGCCTCATACAGCGCCTTCGCGATTGCCCGAAACTCGTCAAGTGTGGCGCTCTCTGCTCGGGCAGAGGAGTCGATCTCAGCGAGCAGCAACGCGGCGACCGCAACCTCGCGACCAAATCGACTTCCGAGACTGTTGGTGAGTGTCTTTCGGCGCTGCGAGAAGGCCGCCCGTGCAACCCGGTCAAAGAACACCGGTGGCACGCCACCTGTCTTGGGCTCGGCAAACAGATCGAAGCGCACCACTGAGGAATCCACTTTGGGAGGCGGATGGAATGACCCCGGAGGAACCGCAAGTAAATACAGCGGCGCCGCGCGTACTTGAGCCTCGATGGAGAGCGCGCCCCACTTCTTATTTCCCGGCACCGCCAACAGTCGGTCGACCACTTCCTTTTGGAGCATGACCGTGACGCTGTCGAATCGAGATGACGACTGACGCAGCAGGTCCATCAACACGTGGGTGCCCACATTGTACGGGAGGTTTGCCACCACCTTCCAGCCGTTTCCGGGCGCCACATCGGACCAATCGATCTTCAGAGCATCCGCCTCAACCAAGTTAAGCTCTGGCAGGTTCTCGCGTAGGAACTCAGCCAGATCGCGGTCGAGCTCAATGGCGGTCACATCGGCCTTTGCTCGTAGTAATGCACGACTGAGAATGCAGAGTCCAGGGCCGATCTCGATGACGCGATCGCCCTCGTGAATCCTAGCCGCCCGCACAATCCGGTCGACCAGGGCATCGTCCCACAAAAAATGCTGACCAAAACGCTTGCGCGCCTTCTGTTCGAGCTCTTTGAGAAGGTACTTGGGATGTGTGCTCATTCGGCCACCGACCAACCAGGGCGAACCCCGGCGTTGAGGTTGTCTCGTCGGCCTGCCATTAAGTGCAGCCGACCGACATTGGCGATCATGGCGCCGTTGTCTGTGCAGCGGGACCGTGGAGGCACGTAAGCCTCAAGCCCCATCTGGTTGATTCGCAGTCGCAGCTCGCTATTCGCGGCCACCCCGCCGGCGATAACTACTCGTCGTAGCCCGGTCTGTTTGGCCGCCTTTTTGACCCGATCGAGCAAGCAATCGACGGCGGCGCGCTGGAAGCTCGCCGCCACATCTTCGTCAGAAGCGCGGTCGTTCTTCAGCAGATGAGACCGGACAGAGGTTTTTAGGCCGGAGAACGACCAGTCCAAGGTGCCGCGAACCCGAGGATGCGGGAAGTCGACGGCACGGTTGTTTCCCTTTGCAGCAAGTTCGTCGATGACCGGCCCGCCCGGATAGCCCAAGCCCATCATCCGGGCGACCTTATCGAAGGCCTCTCCGGCGGCGTCGTCGACCGTGGCGGCGAGGATTTCGTATTCGCCGAGGCCGTGACAGGCGTAGAGGGTGGTGTGTCCACCGCTCACCACCAGCGCGAGAAACGGAAATTCGGGTGCGGGGTCGTCGAGCAACGGGCTCAACATGTGCCCCTCGAGATGATTCACCGAGAGGAAGGGCACGTCCCAGGCTGCGGCGAGCGCTTTTGCATAGCAGAACCCCACCAACACAGCCCCAATCAGCCCGGGTCCGGCAGTGGCGCACACGGCGTCTGGATGACTTACCCCCGAGCGCGCCAGACAGGCATCGACCACGGCTACCACTTTCTCTACGTGTGCACGCGCAGCTAGTTCGGGGACAACCCCACCAAATTCGACGTGAATCAGTTGTGTGTGGACGATATCCGCCAGCACCCCGGAAGGACCCACCACGGAAGCAGCTGTCTCGTCGCAGGACGTCTCGATACCCAGTACATTCATGCAAGCGGCTCTAACGCGTCTGGCGCTGAAACCTACTTCTTCACCCCGTGAAGAACCTTCGGGTAGTACTCCTCGAGCACAAAGCGCCCCCCATCGCGGTCGCCGTCGTGACAGTGCGTGCACATCTTCTTGGGCGTTCCGGAATCGGGAACGAGCGATGCGTCGGCAGAGTTGGTGGCGTGGGCGCGAGCAGGGCCGTGACAGGCCTCACACTGAACATCTCGAACACCACCTACCATAGCAGGTTCTTGCGGACCACCCTCTTGCCGAGCACCGGTGGTATGACAGTAGTAGCAGCTGTCGTCCATGTGCCGCTTCTCTTTGACCAACGTGGCTAGCGCGTGGGCATGCGGCGTGTCAGCCCACTGCTGGTGCTGATCGTTGTGGCAGGTCGCGCACAGGTCGGATCCACCATAGGGCGAGCTGGCCGGAGTTCGGTGAGGAG
>JAACDH010000305.1 GCA_009936995.1 Rhodobacterales bacterium | reverse complement strand
CGCGTTGGCGTAGGCCACGGCAAGGCCAGTGAAGTTCCAGAAGCGATTCGGAAGGCATCGGAGCGCGCTCGTCGTTCCATGTTCGCCGTTCCGGTCGTGGACGGCACTGTGCCGCACTACATCGTTGGCAAGTTCGGGGCGGCCAAAGTGGTGCTCCGTCCGGCATCGCCTGGTACTGGCGTTATCGCTGGCACCGTCGTGCGGTCCTTGCTCGATGCGGCTGGTTACCACAACATGCTGACCAAGGTGCTCGGCACCAACAATCCTCACAACGTCGTGCGCGCTGTGGTCGATGCACTCCAGCGACTTGAGTCGCCGGAGCAGTATGCCGCCCGTGTCGGCAAGAACGTCGATGACCTCATGGCTGACTACAATGTCGGTGCCCATGTCTGGGGTCAAGCGGCTCACGGCTAGGAGAGCGACATGTCCAAGAAGCTGCAGATCACGCTGAAGCGCAGCGTCATCGGGTCCAATGCAGCCCAGCGTGCCACTGTGCGCGGGCTTGGGCTTCGGCGCATCAACCACACTCGAGTCCTCGAGAACACTCCGGCGGTCCGGGGCATGGTCAAGAAGGTGATTCACCTTGTTGACGTGTCCGAGGTCGAGGTCGGCTAGTCCTCCAGGGAGCAGTCATGGCAAACGAATTGAGCAACCTGGCGCCTCCAGCTGGTTCCGTCCGCAGACGTATGCGGGTCGGACGTGGTGAGGGGTCGGGCAAGGGCAAGACTGCGGGGCGGGGTCAGAAAGGCCAGCGCGCCCGTGGAACTGTGCGGCGGGGCTTTGAAGGCGGTCAGATGCCGCTGGCTCGTCGGCTGCCCAAGCGCGGGTTCAACAACATTTTCGCGAAGCAGTACACCGAGGTGCGGCTTGACCGCATCGCCGGCCGGTTTGAGGCTGGGGAGGTCGTCGACGCCGAGGCTTTGAAAGCTCGCGGCGTGATTTCCAAGATTTGTCGCGATGGCGTCAAGGTTCTTGGGAATGGTGACGTCTCGCATGCGTTGACGATCCGTGCGGCTAAGTTCACGCGGTCGGCAGCGGAGAAGATTGTCGCAGCCGGCGGAGTCGCCGAGGAAGTGTAGATTGGTCGAGGCCATTGCCAATATTTTCCGGGTTGCGGACCTTCGAAGTCGCATCCTCTTTACGTTGGCGATGCTCGCCATCTTCCGACTGGGCGTGTTCATTCCTGCGCCCGGGGTAGATCGGGTTGCTCTGGGCGACTTTTTCGCTTCAGCGAGCGACAATCTCTTCGGCATGTACAACATGTTTAGCGGGGGAGCGCTGGCTCAGTTCAGCGTGTTTGTCCTCGGCATCATGCCGTACATCAGTGCGTCAATCATCATGCAGCTCGGTCAGGTCGTTGTGCCTCAGATCGAGCGTTTGCGTGCTGAGGGCCAAGCTGGTCGAAAGAAGATCAACCAGTACACTCGGTATCTGACCATCGGCATCGCGGTCATTCAGTCGATGGCGATCGCCATTGGGCTGGAGCACACCAAGACTTCCTCCGGTGCCGAAGTCGTGTTGGCTGCGGGTTGGTCGTTCCGTCTCATGACGATGATTACGATGACCGCTGGCAGCTGCTTCGTGATGTGGCTCGGTGAGCAGATCACCGACCGTGGCGTTGGTAACGGCGCCTCACTCATCATCACGGCTGGCATCATCGCGGGCTTGCCCGGCGCAGTCGTAAACATGAAGAACAAGCTGGACATCGGGGAGATTAATCTTCTCGAGACTGTGCTCTTGGCGGCCTTCATGTTCGTGGTCATCATGGGCATTGTGTTCATCGAGCGCGGTCAGCGAAGGGTGCCCATTCAGTACGCAAAGCGTGTGGTGGGTCGACGAATATATGGGGGCCAGGCGACTCACCTTCCGTTGAAGGTCAACGTCTCCGGGGTCATTCCGCCCATCTTCGCTTCATCGATGATGATGTTCCCCGCGACGGTGGGAACGGTGTACCCGCACCCCCTCTTCGAGACCCTGTCCAGCCAGTTCATGCCTGGCACGTGGGTCTACAATCTCACTTACGTCGGGCTGATTGTCTTCTTTGCCTACTTCTACACGGCGGTGACATTCAACCCGGTGGATGTGGCAGACAATCTGCGAAAGAACGGCGGGTACATCCCTGGCATTCGCCCAGGCAAGCAGACTGCGGACTATCTGGACCGGATCCTGACTCGTCTCACAGGTGGTGGTAGCGTCTACTTGTCTGCGGTGTGCATTCTCCCAACTATCTTGACCACGATGTACGGGCTTCCGTTCTTCTTCGGCGGGACCGGACTTCTGATTGTGGTGGGCGTGTCGCTCGACACCGTTGCGCAGATTGAAGGGCATCTGTTGACTCAGCACTACGATGGCTTGCTGGGCTCAGGTGCCTCTCGGGGTCGTGGTCGACGCAAGCCTATTGGCAGCGTTTGAGTCGCCTCGGAGTTTCTGATGGACGTGATTCTCTTTGGTCCTCCGGGCGCTGGCAAGGGCACTCAGGCTGTGGCGGTGTGCAACACGGTCGGCGTTCCTCATGTTTCGACGGGTGACATCTTCCGTCGACACTTGCGTGAGGGCACAGAGCTCGGTCTGTTGGCCAAGTCGTTCATGTCGAAGGGTGAGCTGGTTCCCGACGAAACTGTCGTGGAGATTGTGGGTACTCGGCTCTCGGAGCCCGACGCGGCAGGTGGGGTTCTCTTTGACGGCTTTCCCCGGACCGTGAATCAGGCGGTTCTGCTCGACGGTTGGCTGCGTGCTCGTGGTCGGAAGGTTGATGTTGTCGTGAACCTGGTGGTTCCGGACGAGGTGGTTCATGCCCGGCTTTCGGGGCGGCGGTCGTGCCTGTCCTGCG
>JAACDH010000304.1 GCA_009936995.1 Rhodobacterales bacterium | reverse complement strand
GCTATTTCGGGAAAGCGGACTTTTTTTGGTTGATAGGGGGTAGACACGAATCCCACCAATCGGTATACCTGTACATACGTTCAGTCCCCCTTCACCGCCGCGTCGCTTCCAACCCCGTGAGTTCCCTGTGCCATCCGCGTTCATCCTATCCCAAGGCGACGAAGTCGTGACTGGTCAGGTCGTCGACACCAATGCCGCGTGGCTGGCCGTCGCTTTGACGGAATTAGGGTTCGATGTGGTGGGCCACGCCTCGGTGGGGGATCGCCTTACAGACTTGGTGCAGGTGATTGAGCGGGCCAGCCAGCGCGCGGATGTGGTGTTGTGCACCGGCGGCTTAGGCCCCACCCAAGACGATCTCACCGCCCAAGCGGTGGCACAGGCCTTCAACAGCCCCCTGGTCTTCGATGACGTCGCGATGGCACACATCGAAGCGCGGTATCGTGGTTTAGGACGAACGATGCCCGAGGTGAACCGCAAGCAAGCGTGGCTCCCTAGCGGTGCAATTCGCCTCGACAACGACTGGGGCACTGCGCCGGGATTTACGCTCCAAACCCGTGGCGCGCTGATGGTCTTTGTGGCAGGTGTGCCACATGAAATGCGTAAGCTTTGGCAACACCGCATCCAGCCCCTGCTGGTTCAGCGCTTTCACTTGCAGCCAGGCTATCTGGTTACGCTTCGCACCGTCGGTGTAGGCGAGTCGAATCTGCAAGAGCTGCTTCATGGCGTCTCTCTCGGCGACGCGGTGTTGAGCTTCCGAACCAAGCTCCCTGAGAATCACGTCAAACTTCGTTTTGGTGCCTCTGTGTCCCCAGAGGCGCGGCTTGCGTGTGTGCAACGGGTGGCCACTGCGATTGGCCAGCCGGTGTTCAGCGTGGAGGGGCAAACGGACGTGGATATGGCTCACGGTGTCGACGACCAAGGCGGCAATTTGGCCACAGTCATCGGACGAGCCCTTTCGGCTGCGGTACAGCAGCTGGCGGTGGCGGAGTCCTGTACCGGCGGTCGGGTGTCGGCGGCGTGTACAGCCATCCCCGGTTCCAGCGCTTGGTTCAGCGAAGGGGTGGTCACCTACAGCAACGCCGCCAAAGTTCGTCTTCTCGGTGTCTTGTCTGCCGACCTAGACCAACACGGTGCGGTTTCCGAAGTGGTCGCGCGTCAGATGGCAGAAGGTGTTCGAAAACGCGCCAACGTAGACTATGGCATCTCCACAACGGGCATCGCCGGTCCCGGCGGCGGTACGTCGCAAAAGCCTATCGGGTTGGTGCACATGGCGCTGGCCACCGCTAGCCAAACTACGCATCGCGAAGTTCGTTTCTCGGGCAACCGCGAGCGTATCCAAGAACTTGCAGCAGCAACCGTCCTCGACATGCTGCGATGCCATCTTCAACTTCTTCAATCCTAAATCCTCATTCGTCCTTCAGGAGTTCCCATGTCTAAGAGTCGTGACAAGGCCATTGATGCCGCTATTACCTCCATTCACCGCCAGTTTGGTAAGTCCGCCATCATGCGCTACGGCGAGGCTGCGCTTCCAGATATACAGTCCATCTCGACAGGCTGCTTGGGCATCGACCTCGCCCTCGGAATTGGCGGCGTGCCCCGAGGTCGTGTGGTCGAAATCTACGGAAACGAGTCGTCGGGCAAGACCACCCTCGCGTTGCAGGTCATCGCCCAAGCTCAGAAAAGTGGTGGTGTTGCTGCGTTTATCGACGCCGAACACGCCCTCGACGTGAACTACGCCCAGGCCCTTGGCGTTAAGGTCGACGAGCTGCTCATCTCCCAACCCGACTACGGCGAGCAGGCCCTCGAGATCGTCGAGACCTTGGTGCGCTCTGGTGCGTTGTCCGTCATTGTCATCGACTCCGTGGCCGCTTTGGTGCCCAAGAACGAGCTCGATGGCGACATGGGCGACCAACAACCGGGTATGCAGGCCCGCCTGATGAGCCAAGCGCTCCGCAAGCTCACCGGCGCCATCAACAAGTCCGAGTGCACGGTCATCTTCATCAATCAAATTCGGATGAAGATCGGCGTGATGTTCGGCAGCCCCCGCACCACCAGTGGCGGCCAGGCCCTGAAGTTCTACTCCTCCGTACGCATGGAGATCACCCGCATTGGCTCTCTCAAGAAGGGAGACGAAGTCATTGG
>JAACDH010000040.1 GCA_009936995.1 Rhodobacterales bacterium | reverse complement strand
GGTCGCGGAATGGCCGTGGGTGGGGGCCTCCGGTGCCTGGCAACCAACGCTCAGCGCCAGGAGGGCTGGCAGCAAGTATGTCGTCTTCGTTACGGTGCAAGAAGCCAAGTACCCAATGCTACAGCGGCGTGAAGCTGCGCGCGAGTAACCCGACAAAGACCCGTTTGGCATCGCACCAGAACAACCAGGTGACATTTTATTTTGCAGGGGACTAGATTTAAACATCAACACCGCACCTCCCGAACCAGCATACCGCACTTCGTGCGAATTCCTAACGGCGCAGGTTGCTTCAATCGCCAGGCCCGGCGTCAAAAAAGGACTTTCTGTGATGGGGACGTTCGCCACCCCTATAGGTCTACTGGGCGTCGACCTCTCCGTTGCCCGCCGCCTTTCGAGCCGCCCGCCAAGTGGTCTCGATGGCCACCACAGCTTTTTGCCCCGAGACAGGCATGGCGTCCCAGTTCACCCGGCCAGGGGACTGCACAAAGGCGCCAAAGCCCACGCCGTCACCCGCTGAGGCCCGAATGTGAACCAGCGCCTCCTCGTTACCCGAGGTGTAGTGCAAGTCGACGAGTCCATGCTCGTCGGTGGTGGCGGTCTCGGGAATCTGTCCGCCGCCCGCCTCCACGGTGATCTGCAGCTCGGCGTTGGCCACAGGCTGTCCGTAAAAGTCGACCGTGGCGAAAGTAATCGGCAAGCTACTCATGCCGTCGCTTCTCATTTGGCTGGCCGTTGGCAACACCACCACATGGGCCACGGGGTTGGTACTCACGTGGCTTTGGAGTGAGGTTCCGTCGCGTTTGGGAAGCAGCACAAGGTCGTCGGTGTCCGATTGTAGTTCGGACCCCAGCGTCGCGGTGATGCTGATATCGCCGGCCTCTCCGGGGGTGTACTCCGCGAGGTAGATGCCCTGGCCTACGTGCGTGGACTCGCCAAAACTGCCCGATGTGGCAGTGAACGTCGGCTTCGTGTTGCCGTCAGCTGCGCCCATCTGGTCGAGCACCACCGCTCGGACAGGAATCTTTAGCTGAGCGTCGGCCGGCACGTGGTCGGGCAGCGGGAACAGCAACAGAGACTGGGTGTCGGGATTGTCGATGGGCAACGGAAGGGGGGTGGGGACACGATCGACGATGGTGGTCACTTGTCCCTCGACGACCCCGGGAGGAAGAGCGGCATTGAAGACCACCTGGCCCTGATCGTCGGCCGCGCTGGGACCGTACTCCCGCTCGCCAACTTGCAGGGTGACGACGCTGCCCGCCTCTGCAGAGAGGGCTTGTTCTCGCAACCCGAGCTGGGGCACCACCACGTAGCCTACGGTACTCGACAGGCCCCCCTCGGACACGGCGGTAACCACGTTCAGGTGCGCGTCGGTGCGCTCATCCGCCTGGAGTCGAACCTTGTGCACGCCGCCGCCAAGAGACACGGGGTCGTGAAGCTCGCCCGCGCTGTTCCGAAGCAGCACGTCACCGTCGAGATGGCCACCCGTGAAGGTGAGCAAGCTGCGCGTGTCTCGACCCACCACCATCTCCTTCCGATCGCTGCTGCCCACGAGACCGGACGGGTCGGCGGGCTGCACCATCACGGTGAGGCTGATATTCACGCTACGCTTGTCCGGTGTCTTGCCGCGAACCTCGATAATGACCGCCTGCGGTTTGTCGACCTTGGGAGGAATAAACCCAAAATGATACAGACCGGGCCCGGCCACATCTAACGCCGTCACCCGACCTTGCCGAGCCGAGGGCTTAAGCACCATGCCGTCGATAGGCTCTCCGTCCTTGAACAGCGCCAACACGTGAATATGAGCCTGCGTGGTGCCATCTCCGATGACGTCGCTGACTGGAACAATCTCGATGAGCGGCTGCAGCAGCGGCACCGCCATGGCGTCGCTCGCCCAGAATCCAGAGAGGAGCATTGGCAGGAGCGCGAGTCGAAGCATGAGAGGGTCCGGGTGCAAGACTTGCCGAATCTACCCCGAACAGGAACGGCCATACGCAAAGTCCCCGCCAAGGCTCACGCAGAATGCAGTACATCAATTGAAAATCGACGAAGCACCCACCTAACTCTGCGCGACCATCAAGAGCAGGGCGCCTCAACAACGACCGCGTTCTCAAGCGGAGGGGTTTGAACTTCGAGCGCGCGAGGAGACGCCTGACACCAGGCTGGCTTACCTCAAGGGTCCGGACGGTTAGATCGCAGCGCAATGTAGGGACAGGTCGATGGTCTATTCGACCCCACGGGAGGCTCCAAATGCCCGCACAGGGAGATGGGGTTGGCCGGGCATCGCGTTGATAGATCGACCCCAGGGACCCACACTTTCTCCGAGACCCTCGCGCTCGGCCATATACTGTTGGTCTCAAGCAAGGAGCCGCACATGCCCACCGGCGAATCCCAAAATCGACGCGCCTTCCTGGCCAGCATGATCTCGGCAGCGGCGGCCTCTACGGTGCTGGTCTCCACAGCCGACGCGGCCATCCCACACGACGCCGTCTACCTGTATCGGATGCTCGGTGGTATCCAAGTCGGCGAGCCGTTCTTCGAGGACTGGGATCTGATCGATGCCTATCCGCCCCGGGCGGGGGGCGTGGTGCTGGTCATCTCCCAAGGAAAGTCCGACCCGATCCGCGTTGACGTGGTTCGCCGTGGAAATCCCACCCGAGCGCCAGCCTACACCCAGCACCTAGAGCTGTTCGTGATGGATGGCGGTGGCGGTGTCCGCGAGATGCCCATCGACCTGATCCGCGCCCTCGAAGTGCTGGCGGACGAGCTCCAAGACAACGAGGCCCAGTACTACCTGGCCGAGGGCCTGCTCACTCACCGCGAGCGATTGTCCCAGTACGCCGACTTTATGGGCCGAGCAGCCAAAGAGCTTACGCCTGGAAAGCCGTAGCCTTCGGCGACGCTGCGAGCGCGGCCCACGAGGGCTCGATGACCTCTCGCCAGGCACGGCTTAGATCGTGGGCCCGAGACGACGTCTCTAAAAGACCATGGGCGAGTACTGCCGACGGAAAGCTTGCGTCTTGCTCGGGAATAGACGTCCACCGCTGACGTTCTTCGAAAAACACCTGCGTGAGGCGCTCACGGACGGCACCATCGGTGTCTAGCGTCAGAATCCACTTCAGCGAACGCCAAGCCAGCGCCGCATGAGCGGATTCGTCCTTGAGAATAATCTCTAGCGCTGCACGAACGCTGGTGTCCTTAGCGACCGCGAGACGCGCCGCCGCGTCTACCGCTGCCAAGGTCTCTCCGATGCAGCCCTCGCGTACCAGCGCCTCGGCCACCTCGACCAAGGAGCCGGAGCCGACGACAGGGCCTGCCGGCAGAGGACCCGGTCCGAGTGGCTGACCGTGGTACCCGCTGGCAAGACCAAAACAGAGCCGAGCGTGCTCAATTTCATCGAGCGCCGCATGGTGGGCGCCACGGAGAAGCTCGGGAGGCGCGCCCAAGCGCATTAAATCAAGGGCGAAATGGCTGAACGACGCCACGGAGGCGTGCTCCATGGTGGCACAGTCCATCCAATAGTCCGCAACCAACGCCCGTTCGTCTTCCGACAATTCGCTGCAGACCGCCGGCGCGCCTGCCGGCCAACCCGAGGGACCGGGCTGAATGTTGGCCAACACCATCGCGCCATCGCGCAGCAGTGGACGCCCACAGACGGCATGGTTGGGTGGAAGGTAGAATACGCCCTCGTAGGCGCAAACATCCACGGGGTCGCCGGCCACGAAATAGCCCGTGTCCGGAGTGGTCTCTGCGTCTTGGTAGCCGCCGCCATAACCATCGTCGACATACACCTGATTGAGCGTGACACCTTCGAATCCACAGGTGATTTGTTGCCACTCCAGGAAGGTGCAGCCGTTAACCCAGAGCTCGGCGTCGACGACATCCGGACAGGTTGTACCCAAGGGTATCTCGACGTATCCAGTCGCCAACGGATAGTTGGCTGGAGCCGCTCCGCCATCGCACAGGCCGTCGATACCGGGGGGACCGCCATCACCGTCATCGCCCCCGCACGCTGCGAGCTGGCCGCCCATCAGGGCCAAGCCAATCACGGACGCCACTGTCATCGCCAAACGCTGCTCAAACTGCATTTATCTTCTCCAAGGTGACCCTTGTCTTGAGTATGGTTCAAGAACACTCCTCTGTCTACAACTTGTCGGCGAGCGCGACACCGACGCCGCTTTTGGTGCGCCTGGGTCAAAACCGGACTAACCACCCGCTTCGCTACGGAGAGTTCTATGATCGCGCGCTGGTTTCCCTTATTCATATTGGTCTGTTTGGCCGGTCCCGCCATGGCCCAAGATGCCCCCGCCGCCGACACGCCGGCCATAGAAGAGGAGGCATCCGCACCCACCGACCTGGGCGAAGAAACGCTCCTGGGTCAATACTCCCCCGAGGTCCAAACAGCCGCCAAGGCCTGGGCCGAGGCCTGGCTACAGACGCCGCGTTTGGTCAGCCTGAAGGCCCCCACCGACACCGGCGATCTCCAGGCTCTGCTCGAAGACCGGTTAAAACTGCTCGGTGAAAAGACGTTCTCCAACCGCGAGTGGAAGACGTACTGGGCCACCCAAAGCATAGACTCCAAGGCGCTCTCATCCGCACTCACCGCGTCCAACGGCCCCACCGACCTCCTCGCATCCGTGGACGCTTGGACTGCCCTGGCCGACAAGAAGGTGGTCAACCAAGACGGCTACTTCGAGGCCATCGAGCTCGAACGCGACGCACTCGAAGATCGCCTTGAAGCCGCACTCGAAGCGGTCGAGGCCGAGGTGGTCGCAGAAAGCATCACCGTCGAAGATCCCAACCCATACGAGGCCCGCCGGATGCGCCTCGACGACTTCGAGAACGACATCGCCGGCCAAAACGCGAAGCGAACGGTCATCTCCAGCGAGGTCACTTTCGTCCAACGCCTACTCGCCACCGAAGAGATTCTGGCCGATGCGCTCCAGCGCGACTTGACGTTAGCCAAAACCGAACTCTCTATCGCCAAGTCCCTGGCTAGCTCCGCTGGCGCTTGGGGAACGATGTGGACCGAGATCGAGGCGAAGACTGCCATCAAGGTCGACAAAATCGCCGCAGAGCGCGACTACGGTCAAACTCGCCGCCGCAGTCGCGAGGTCGAACTCGGACTCTCACAGTCGCAGATTAAGTTTCGGGACAGCCGCATCGCCGAGCTCGAAGCCGATTACCAAAAGGAAGGCGCGGTCGGCGCACTGGTTCAGGCCACTTGGAGCACCGTACTCAACTGGCTACGCACCGAGCTGTGGCGCATCGTGCTCGGCCTGTTCGCGGTTTACATTGGCGTTCGCATGGCGCTGCGGGGGGTCATGCGGTCCACGACCTACATCCTGGTTAAGACCGACGACGACCCCGACAACGATGATGACGGCGATCAACGACGTAAAACCCTCGCCGATGTCTTCCAAAGCGTCGCCGGGCTCACCATTTACATCGTGGCCGGCTTAATCGCGCTCGAACAGGTCGGTGTGAACACCGGACCGTTGCTCGGGTCAGTCGCTATCCTAGGTTTGGCAGTCTCTTTCGGCGCCCAGAACCTCGTTCGCGACGTGGTGAACGGCTTCTTCATCCTTCTAGAAAACCAGTTCGCAGTCGGCGACGTGGTCACCATCAACGGCAACACCGGTACCGTGGATCGCATCACCATCCGCTCCACCTGGATCCGCTCTTACAACGGCGACTTGCACGCCATGCCCAACGGCGGCATCGGCACCGTCACCAACTTGACCCGCGGCTGGTCCCGCACGGTGGCGGATATCGGCGTAGGCTACGGCGCCAATATCGACGATGTCGAGAAGGTGCTGAATCAAGTCGGCGTGGACATGTACGCCGAAGAGGCCTGGCAGGTTCAACTAGAAGAGGCGCCCAGCTTCGTCGGCGTGGTCAACCTAGGGGACTCCGCAGTGGGCGTGCGCATGCACGTGATGGTCAAGCCGGGCAGCCAGTGGGGCGCGCAACGCGAGCTTTACCGTCGCATGAAGGTGGGCCTAGACAACGCCGGAATCGAGATCCCGTTCCCGCAAATGGTGGTTCACAACGCCAAATAGTCGGCGCTAGAAATTCACCGCCAGGCCCGAGTTGGCCGAGAGGTCGGTCTTCTTGATGTCTACCGGCGGGCTGTTGTCGTGCTCAAGCTTCACCTTGGCATTCCAATCGAGGTGCTTGGCGATGTTCACCGTGAACACCAGCTCTTCAAGGGCTCTCCAGTTCGAGAAGGCGTCGACGCGGGGCTGAAAAAAGCTGGTAGAAGAAAGAGAAACCCGCTCGGACTTCACGGCGAGCGTGAGGTAGTCGCTGTTCCGGACATACAAGCCGGCATCGTCGTCCACAAAGCCCGCTAAGTGAACTTGGTGCTCGACCATCATCGACACGCCCAAGTGGGCTTCGGTCCAGTCATTGCCCCACATCTTGACGTCCAAGCCTAACCCCACCAGATCGCGAATCTGCAAGGCGCGCAGTGCATTGTGGTCCACTTGACCGAAGGCAAATGCGGCGACCGGATCGGCAAAACTCCAGCGATGACGCAGGTTGACAAAGGACTTGTCGCTGACCACCTCGCCCAACGCATAAGCCAGCTCCGCCGATCCGGTGACTGCGCTCAAATGGGTGTCGCTGTGTTTCACCCGAAGCCCCGCCGCCGCGTTGGCGCCGGCTTTTTGCTCGTTTCCCGACAACAGGGTGGTGCTGCCGGTCAGGGTGCCATGCCAACCGTCCTCGATGGGCCCCACCGAGGGCGTAAACACGTTCACAATGCCGGCCGAAGCCGGATTGATCAATACCAAAAGCAGCGCGAGAGGTGACATTTAAATCTCCGAGGGCCCCTCGGATAGCTCGACCCACCGTCCAAAGATTGCTCCTACACACTTCTCTGACCAAAGTCTCTTCGAAATCAGGCACTATATGGACAGAGCAGATGCAGAGGCCTCTGTACCGTGCCGTTCTGGGGGCTGTAACATGTGGCGATTTGGGCTAATTATGCTGGCTGGATGCAGTATGTGGGCAGGCGCTGAACAGCGTCCATTACCCACACCAAACGCTCCCAATTCAATGGCACGCGCCCCTCAAGGCAATCCGGACTTCACGGTCGATTGTAACGGTGGCGGCGACTACAATCGTATCCAGAGCGCCATCGACGATGTGCCAAGTGACAGCTGGATTCAGGTGTTGCCCTGCACGTACAACGAGCAGATCGACTATCGGGGTAAGAATCTGTGGATCAGCTCTCGCGACGGGGCCCCCACAACCATCCTCAACGCCCAAAACGCCAGCACCGCCGTCACCGCCACCCGGGCCGAAGGCTCCCAAACGGCGCTCGTCGGGTTCACGGTAAAAAACGCCAACAGTCAGGCCGTCTTGGCCACCTACACCCAACTGCTACTCAAAGACGTCAACTTCATCGATAATGACGGAAGCTACGTTATTTACAGCGAAGGCGCCGACATCAAAATGGACAACGTCACTATCGACGAGTCCAACGAAGAATCCCGGTTCACGGTTTACATGGACAAGGGCTCGCTGCAGATGACCCGCTCCAACATCGCCTGCGACTCCGGCGATCTGCTCTTCTTGGGCCACGGCGGTTTCCTCGTCGACTGGTCCATCCTCACCTGCCAGGGCAACGACGTCGCCATCGAGGTTGAGCACTCCGAAGGTCGCATTCAACGCAGCGTGGTCGACGGCAAGATCCTGGTGGTCACCGAAGAAGACCACCTCGACGACATCGTCACCCTCGACAACAGCTACTTCACCGACGACATCGACGTGAGCTTCGGCACCTTCCGAATCCGCAATAGCATCGGCAACCGCGTGCACCTCACCTTCACCGACGTCGGCGACCCCATCGTTATCGAGAACTCGGTCTTTTTGGACGGCGACTGCATCATCGATGGCAACAACCCCGAAGTCATCGTCCAAAACAACGTCTTCTACAATGTAGACTCCCACTGCGGCCCCATCAATGCCATCGGCCAAGACGGCAATATCGACAGCCCGCCGGAATTTGTGGACCCCACCGTTGGCGACTTCCACCTGAGCGCGGGCTCTTCGCTCATCAACGCGGGTACCACCGGTAGCTTCTACAACGACGTCGACGGCAGCCAAAACGATATCGGTATCTATGGTGGCCGATTTACCCAAGATGGAGGCTGGTAATGCGCACGCTACTCCCTCTCTGCCTGTTACTCGCCGGCTGCAACGCTGGCGAGATGACCATCAAGGGCGACGGCTCCGCCCCAACGGTGACCACAAACACCACGGCGCCCACCACAAACACCACGCCTCCGACGACGTCCACAACCGACACCGGTGAGCCGCAGATTCACACCGGCGACACCGGCGGCACCGGCGCCACGATTCCTGTCGAGGTCCCCGACCACATCGTCGATTGCAACGGAGGCGGCGACTTCACGTCCATCCAAGACGCCATCGATGGCGCGGTCAGCGGCGAACGTATCGGCGTCGAGCCGTGCGTGTACGTCGAGCGTATCGACTACGAAGGGAAAACCCTCGACATCTACGGAATTCAAGGCTCGAGCGTCACGTTTATCGACGGAGACGACGACGGAACCGTGGTCAACGTCGAGAGCGGGGAGGCATTGGGAACCCGGCTGGCCGGCTTTACCGTTATGGTAGGTGACGGCGGAGATGATGACGACGGTTCGGCCATCGAGGTCGAACTGAGCTCCCTCGAGCTCGAAGATATCGTGCTCGCCGACAACAACGACAGCGACTCGGTTCTCTATGGTCGCGACGCCTGGATCACCGCAACCGACCTCGTCATTCGCGACAACGACGTCCAGAGCGATGGCCAGAGTATCTGGACCAAGGGCGGATCGCTCACCCTCACCCGCGTCGACATCGAATGCAGCGGTGGCGATCAGGCCGTTTGGCACCATAACTCTCTGATCTTAGTGGACTCGGTGATCAACTGCAGCACCGGCCACGGCATCCACAACTACCACGGCGAGATGAGCCTCCGGCGCAACACGATCTGGGGCAGCGAGTCGGGAATCTACGCGTACGATACCGAAAGCACCGAAGAGTTCCCCGACAACCCGAACGAGAAGATCGTCCTGTGGAATAACAATATCTCGGGCGGCGAAATCGGTCTCGAGACCATGTACGTCAATCTCGAAGTAACTAACTGCGTAATCTCGGGCCTCGAAGCCGCCATCACGATGCTCGAAGGCCACGAGGACTCCACTGTGGTCAACACGTCGCTGATCTCCAACGGATGTGGCGTGCTCGGAGATCAACCGATCGAGAACGACTACAACGCGTACTTCGGTTTTGGAGACGTGGGATGCGAAGTGGACATGAACCCCGTGGTCACCTCCGACCCCATGTTTGTGTCGCCGCCCTCCGATCTCACCCTGCAGCCGGGCTCACCGCTCATCAACGCCGGCCACCCGGCGAGTATGTTCAACGACGCTGACGGCTCTCGAAACGACATTGGCGCAAAGGGCGGATTCCTACCGTTGTAGCCTAGAACGACCGCGCAAAGACCACATCGCCCACACAACCGAACCCAGCCTCTTGCGGATGTCGTGACGACACCCGCGGTTGCTGACAGGTGCGATCGGGTCGGTCGGAATCAGGCCCCATCGCCGGCGCCACATTTGTCGTGGACTAGCCATTACAGCGCTTGGCTAACCAGCGACCTCTTCGAGGACATCCAGCCGGGCCTTCATCTCGTCGAGTTGATCGCTGTCGACCTCTTCGCCTATTTGGACGGCTTGCCGTTGATCTTCGAGGGCTAAGTCCAGGAATCCAAGCTGACGAAGGGCCTCGGCGCGGGTGTCGAGGTAGCCAGCCTTTCGAGCCTCGGGGCTGGGAGGACCGCCCGATAGCAGACGACTTAACGAGTACAACGGATCGAAGGCCGGTGGAATGCCCAGCGCGGCATCGGGGTCGGCATCGAGCATAGATAGCGCGGCGTTAACAAGCTCCATCGCCTCGAATGGGTCGCGCTGAGCCGGGTCTTCGCCGGTGACCAACATCCAGGCGGCGCTGTTCCGGGCCTCGGCGTTGGTGGGGTCTTGGTGGATCCAGGCCCGGCTCAGGGTCGCGAGCTCCATTTCACGCCCCTCTTCTGCGTAGGCCATACCGATAGCGATGGACAGCGCCTGGGGACCGGAACGATAGGCCGCCTTTCGGAAACGCTCGTCGCCATCTTCGACGCCCGCCTGTTCGTACGTGTCCATCAAGGCGGAGAGGGCCAGCGCCCGCGGCAAGCCGTCGCTGTACAGACTAAGGCGGGTCTCGACCACCTCAACGGCCCGAATATCGAGGTCCTCGGCACCGCGTTGGCCGACAGCTAGGGTCAAACACACAGCCCCAAGCACAACGCCAAAGCTGCCGTAGCTCATGGCTACGTCGGATGATGTGGGCACTGGAGACGGTCGGTTGTACACCCCAGCGATGGCCATCCCCAGCATCATTCCACCCAAATGAGCCCAGTTCCCAACCAATGGCCCCACGTAGACCGACAGAAAAATGCCCGCCGAGAACGTAAGGCTAATACCGAATATAAGGGACCGGCCTAGAGACGAGGCCAGACGGCTTCGGTAGGGCTCTGCGCCGTAGATGCACAGGCCCATGATGATGCCCGCCAGGCCCATAATGCTTCCCGAAGCGCCCATCATCTGGAGAGAGGTGGGGCCCTCGAACAGCGCCGAGGTAGCACCACCAAAGATGCCAGACAGCACGAAGAACAAAAACATTCGCCGACCGCCGTACAGCGCCTCAACCAACGCACCCAGCTGCACCAGCGCCACCATGTTGAACAGCAGATGCACAATGTTCACGTGAAGGAACATGTAGGTGACCAGGCGAAACACCTCGCCGTGCTCGGACACGCGGTTGGCCATCAGCGAGCCCATTCGCGCACCCATGGCTGGATCGCGGGCGCCCAACATCAGTTGAACACCAAAGGTCGCGCAGATGACGCCAAGGAGGGTCAGGGTGACGCGAAAGCGCGAGGCAAACTTGGTTAGGTTTCGGAGCAGTCGTCTCACCGAGCGAAGCGGTCTCATTCTGCTTAACCGATAACCACAACTCTGAGGAATGACGGCCGGCGAAGTCCACGCACGCAATGCTGACTTCGCAGGCCGTCAGGAGGGTCATACACCTGGTTTTTTGACCAGGAGTGGAATCCCCCAGAGTTGCAACCCCGTCCCCCAACGTGGCTACCCCTTACCTCTCGTCACCTTGAGCCAGGTGTTTAGCGGTTGCGTATATTTTTTCTACGAAGGATCGCAATTAGGCCCAAGACAGCGGCCCACCGGCCGCCCGGAACGGCGCCCGACTGATTGCAGGCACCACAGCCTCCGCCACCGATCATCCAGGTTTGGGAGTCAATACCGTCGCAGTTGGAGTCGATATTGTCGTCGAAGAGATCTTCGGCGTCCGGGCTGATCGCCTCGTCGAGATCATTACAGTCTTTACCGTCGACCGCGAACTCAGCCGAATCGTGGCCATCGCCGTCTTGGTCGAAGTCGGAGCCGCCATCGCAGTCATTGTCGACGCCGTTGTAGTACGTCTCTTCGTTTCCGGGAAAGGAATCCGCATCACTGTCGTCGCAGTCTCCGCCCAACATGGAGGTGGCGGCACTCACGCCGGCCTGGTCGCAAGCCTGGATATAGTCGCCACCGCCCACGCCATCGCCATCGTCGTCAAAGAAGAACTTGGTCGTTCCACCGACCAAGGCGGCGTTGTCGTCGCAGTCGAACAGCCCCACAAGACCATCACTGTCTCCGTCGTCCGAGAGACCGGGCTCTGCCGCGGGGCCACCAAACGCGCCAATATGTGACCGGCTTTCGTCGTCATTCATTAGCGACGGGTCGCCCATCCAAAGTAGCGGCGAATCCAGCCGCGGGCGCTGTAGATGGGGATCGCAGTTACCAGGAACATAGCCGTTGATCAGAGCGTCAGTGGTGTCGACGAGGCTGGTGACATCCGCCATGGGCAAGCTGCCAGCGTTCGGATCGTTCCGCCAGTAGAACCCATAAGCGGTGTCAAGGACGGCCACGTCGCGCGTAGCAAAGCCGCCCTCCACCATCGAGAGATTGTAGGCCACGAAGTCGTTCACGCTGACAAACTGGGTGGAAACACCTAGCGGAGAGCCGGCGCTGACCGCACCTCCAAACTGGGTTGATGAATTGCCGATATAGTTGTTGTTCGTCGAGAAGACCGATCCGTGTTGGGACCGGATGGCGCCGCCGTTGCCTTCGGCCACATTCTCAAAGAAATGGTTGTTGTTCAACTGGACCTCGGCGCCATCCAAGAACAAGGCGCCGCCCACACCGCTACTCGCCAAAGGGCCCGTCGCCGCGTTCTGACAGAACGAATTGCGCTCCATCAACGCGGCGGTCTCAACCGTGTGACCCGCGCCACCCGACCCAGCGGTGTTGCCCTCGAACCAGCTGCCGGTCACCATGCAGAGGCTGGTGCGGACACAGCTGAACGCACCGCCAATCATGGCGCTGTTGTTGAAAAAAACGGTAGCTTCGACGATGACATCATCATTCTCAGGTCCGAACGGGCCGGCGTACAGACCGCCACCCAGTCCGACCGCGTGATTGTCGGAGATCTCGCCGCCGCTGATCTCCAAGGTACTCTCGGAGTCTGCGTGCAGCCCACCACCCTGCTCTGCGAAGCCACCCGAGATGGTGGAGTCCGTCAAGGTGAGCGTGCTGCCAGTCCACACCCGAGCGTTGCCGCCGAAGGGCCACTGCGCGTTTGAGAAAAAAGCGTCACCGCCGATGATCGAGCTGTTGATTACGCTGGCGTCGCTACCGAAAAACACGTCGAGGTTGCCGCCGCCGTGCCCATCGGAGCCAACCCCATCGACCAGCACCACGGTGTCGAGGGTGACCGAAGAACTAAAGCTCACCTCGACCGAGCGACGCTCGCTATTGCCCGAGATGGTCATTTCAGCGAGGGTACACGACGATGAATCAATCGTCACGGTGTTGATTAACTGGTTGGCGGGGTCTTCTAGACCTGGCGTGCCCACCACGACTGTCCCCGGACCGTTCAGGCTCTTGATGGTGAGATTGGTACGTGCTTCAATCACCAGCACTTCGCCGTACGTACCCGGCTCCACCCAGATGACATCGTCGTCCATCGCAGCGTCAATGGCGTCCTGGATGGTGGCGTACAGACGAGTCGGCCCCACGTAGAGCTCTGCGGCCGAAGCCAGGTCCGGCGCCAGTAGCAGACACAACACGCCAGAGATCCGGTGCAGCAAGATCGCCCTCCACTTTCAGTGTAATTCGCGAGGGCGGAGCCCGCTGACTGTTGTCTACAAGGTCGCGTGGCCGCCGAACGACCCTACTCTTCTTTGACCGCTTCGGCGTCCTCGGCTGCAGCGTCTTCGGTTTCGGGGCACTCTTCACCTTCGGGACAGGGCTCTGCGGCAGCTTCGGCGGCAGCTTCGGCGGCAGCGGCTTCTTCGGCGGCCAAGGCCTCGGCTTCAGCGGCGGCGATGGCCGCGGCCTCGCCAGGTGCCAGCCGGGTGCCCATATGGGCCTTGGCGAACTGGCCCCGGATACCGTTCAGCGTCTCTTCGGGCCAGTCGGCCTGAATCATGTTGACCAACCAGACCGGCATCCAACCACCTGGATCGGTAAGAATCTCGACCTCGACCTTCGTCTTGGCGCCGCCATCAATTGGCGTGAGCAGATAGCGGCTGTTGATGAGCTCGGCGCGGATGCCCACGGTCGCCGGAGCGGCAGCGTGCTCGACCGATTGCATGGCCAAGGTGACCACGCCGGTGGCCTCATCTCGCGTGGCCTGGCCGCGGTAGACGTAGTCGCGGCTGGCAAAGAGCGCCGGAAGATCGAACTCTTGGTAGATCACGTAGTCGAACTCATTTGTTTGAACGACGACGTGGTTGTTGACCAGACGGCCGACCCCCTCGGTGCGGTGGTCGTTGTCCAACAGAACCCAGAGCACACGGCCCATGGGCTCGTCGAAGACGGTCTCTCCCTTAAACGCGACGAGCTTGCTGTCCTCTACCGATCCCTTAAACACGGTGACGTTGTTCTTGGTCTCGACTTCGACCCAGTCCGTGGCCTGAGCAGAGGTGATCGGGAGCATCATGGCCAGGCCGAGTATCGCAGATGCGAGCAGATTGGTGAGCTTCATTGTGTCGTTCCAGGGGAGTTGGGTTTGCCGCAAAGCGGATACGACCGCATTGTCTGTCAGAACCCGCTGTCTGTAAAGTCTCATCCATTCCGGCCAGACGCTGGACCACGATTCCTGGTACCCTAAGCGAATGCGTGAAAACCTTCCCTTGATACTGCTACTTACGGCCTGTAACAGCGGTCTCGTCCTCCACGATGTCATCGGCCGAGCCCCCGAAGTCGAGATACTGTTGCCCGACGTCACCGCACCGGTCTACGCAGGGGAAGCGGTGCGTTTTGTGGCCACCGTCGACGACGCCGAGGACGGCCCCCAGGAGCTTTGGCTGATCTGGAACTCCGATGCAGACGGCGAGCTGGATAACTCCTACGCAGACATCAACGGCGTCACCGAGTTCAATTACCTCGGCCTCTCCCCCGGCGAGCACATCGTCACCCTCAGCGCCAAAGACAGCGACGGCAATCGCACAACCGACGCGATCGGCATTGAAGTACAGGCCGGTGAGAATCCTAACCCCACCCAGACAACCGGAACCACAGGCACCGGAACCGGTAGCACCACAGCCACTGGCACCACGTCAGGAACCACCGGAACCGGAACCACCGGAACCGGAACCACCGGAACGGCTACGGGAACGACCGGAACCGGAACGACCCCCACAAGCGCCTGTGCGCCGCCGGTCATCTGGAGCCGTGTCACCCACGCCCACGGCGCTATCGACTTCATCGATGTCGCCTTCGCGCCAAGCGGCGACTACGCCCTGCTGCTGGCCTACCCCGCCGACCTGTACCGTTACGACGCCGCCACCCAAGCCGTCGACTTCATCGACAGCGCCGCGGGAGAGTACTGGAAGGAGGTGAGCTTCTCGGCCGCTGGCGATTACGCGCTCGTCGCCGGTGGTGACGACCTCTCGGCCCCCTCACCCGTCCTTTGGCACTACGAAGACGGCCTGGGAATCACCTCCGTCAACGTCACCGGCGTTGCAGGTGGGCCATTATCCAGCATGAAGCTTACCTCGCTACAGGCACACCCCACCACCGAGCAATGGGTCATCTTGGGCGACAACGCGGCCGCGTGGCCCGGCAATATCGCCTGCCTGAACACCCTCGACGCCGACTTTCTCACCGACACCCATGTATGGAATGCGTACGGCTGCGTGAACATCGATCAAGGCTCCGAATCCGTGTCTTGGGCCTCCAATTTGGGGCAACCAGTGGCCCTGGCCGTCAGCCACTACCTCGAGCTGATGTACTTCGACCCAGCGCTCTCCAGCAGCCAGTTCTCCATCCAATCCACGCCCAACACAGGCAACCTGCGCAAGGTCATGACCAACCCCGCGAACGACGCGGTGGCATGG
>JAACDH010000303.1 GCA_009936995.1 Rhodobacterales bacterium | reverse complement strand
CGCTGCTGGGTCTTCGTCGTCGACGAGACGCCTAGACGTCGTCGTCGTCTAGGTCGTACTTGTTCTTCTTGCCGCGGGCCATCATGATTCCGCCAACGACCACCACCGAACCGCCCAGCAGTAGGATGCCGAACAGGGGGCACAACACTACGGGCGAGAACGGCCGGTAGGTGGTGTAGTAGCTGAGCTGGTCGCCTGCGGACGCGGGGTGGGCGCCGCCGTAGTCGCCGGACTTCAGGACCTCTTCGAGGGCGCTCAGCAGCGTCTCGTCGCCGGCCTCACCGATGGTCCAGATGCGGGCCACGCCCTTCTCGTAGGGCACCACGCCGACGGCCAGGCCCTTGTCGGTGATGTCGTAGATGAAGGCCAGGCGGTCTTCGAGTTCGAGTTGTTTGGCGGGACCGATCTCGGCCTTGCCGAACATGCGCTCGCGGATGGTGGGCTCGACGCCTTCGAAGCTGTGCTCGTCGATGACGCCCAACATCAAGCCACCCTGACAGGCGATCATGCTGTCGGCGGCGGCAGGGCCATGGGGGCGCAGCGCGAGCCAGCAGTTGTCGGTGTTTTCCACGCCCATTTTTCCGGCCGCGGTGGTGACGATGCTCTCTTCTGCTTCTAGGGGTGCGCGCCAGCCCTCGGCTAAGGTGTTGCTGAATCCGTCGGCCTCGACCGATACGCCCCAGGCGACGTCGGCTTCAGCGGCCTTCACGTCCAGATCTTCGAGGATGGCCAGCCGGTGTTTGTCTGCGCTCTTCGCGAACCGCTTGCCGGCCACAAAGGCGACGTGGACCATGCGTCCCTCGACGGCAGTGGTGCTGCCCAACAGCACCGCCTCTCCACCGCTCTGTAGCTTGAAGGAGATGTCGACCAGCGCAGTATTTCGGCCTTTAATGGTGACCACTTCGGCGTTGGTTACCTTGGGGTCGATGCCGCCGCCCATCTCTTCGAGCTTGTCGAGGTGCACGGGCTTCCACACCTTAGCGTCGAGCGTAGAGACGTCGGATTGCACATCCGTGGCCCAGGTGAACAGGAACACCGGTCCGGCGGTCTCGGCCTTGAGGTCGAAGTCTGACCAGCGGGTCATCTTCCACTTTTTGTCCAGGTCGACCCGAACATCGATATCGGACAATAGAAACTCGGGGGCTTCTTCGATCTCGCTGGCGTAGGAGGGGCCGGAACACAGGGCAGCGAGAAGCAGAACGGACATCGACATGAAGACCTCGGGACACGAAACGGTCGGGAACCGCGCCACTCTACTCCAGCGGGAGAATGAAATTCGTCAATCGCTGGTCAGGATCTACCGGAGCCCGGTGATCTCAGCGGACGCAGCGCTGTATCGGAAGCCCACCGACAGCGCCTCGAAGGTGCTGGTGTCGCCGTCCAGATCGAGGTCTGGGGAGCTGTTCATGAGAGATGGAATCACCGTGCACAGCTCGCCGGCGAGGAGGTTGCTACCCGCCATGGTCACGCAGGTGGATTCCGGTTCTGTCGTGCACAGAGCGGCTGGGTCGCTGACACAGCTGTCGTCCCACAAGGCGGTGCCGTTGTCGACGTACAGCGGTGTGGTGAGGCCCAAGCAGCCGCAGAGCTCGTCGACGACAGTGTTGTAGCCGTTGTAGAAGTCGTCGACCGTGATGTACCCCGAGAGCACGCCGTCGCTGATTTGGCCGTCCTCCGTCAGGTCGCCAGTGAGATCGACGTCTAGCAGAGGCAGGACCAGCAGGATGGTGCTGAACATCGGCACAACGATCTCGATCTCGCCACCCGTGGCCGTGAGCTGGCCGGCGGTGACGTTGGCCGTGTTGAACAGGGCGCGCGGTCGGCCGGTTCCCTCGTCGAAGTTGTAGGTACTTACCTCGAACTGGCCGTTACCAGCGATACCGGTGAAGTAGCCGGAGCCATTGACGAACCTGCCGCGGAAGAAGGCTAAATCGTAGTCGCCGTCGCCGGTGGGGAAGTTCTGGTGGTCGAGCAGGGCCACGAAGCCCTCGGACTCGATGGTGTCGTCGATGGTGGCCTGTAGATCGAGCCCCATGGCCGCGGTGAGGTCCCGTAGGTTGGCCAAGGCGTTGTCGGGCTCGTTGGTACCGAGCTGGATGTTGTCTTTGCTAATCGCGCCCCAGTCGCGGCAGCAAGGGTCGGTGTCCATCAGCGGAATACTAAACGTGTGGAAGTAGGACGTGGGCCCAAACACGTAGTCGTCGGGGCTGGTGGGCCAGGCGTCGTTGGTGGTCGTCGTGGTGGACGACGTGCTGGACGTGGTTTGAGTCGTGGTCTGTGGACCTGTGTCGGGTGCGTCTTTGTCGCTGCCTCCGCAGGCGAGGAGCAAAACGACACACAGCAGCGGACTTCGGAGCATGGGGACCTCTCGGAGTTAGCGTACCAGACCCTCGCTGGACTTGGGGCTCAGCCCGCCGGCGCCTCATCAGCCTCCGGCGTCTTCTCTTTGGCCTTCGGCTTGGCATTCCACACCGAGATGGACAACAACATGCCGATGATCGCGACTGGAATCATCGCGTAGGGCCACACCACCCAGGCCTCGATGTCGCCGGCCTCGGGCGTACCCTTTGCAGGTAGTATACGTCCGAGGATGAGGCTCTGAGTCATGGTGCCTGCGTACACCGCTGCGTCGATCAACCCGACAGCGATGCCCGCGTTGCGCTTGCCGCCGAAGTCAGCGCTTGCCGTGCCCGAGAGCATTCCGTGAACGCCGATGATCGCCATGGACATGACGATGACCACGGCACCTACTGCCATCGGGATGCCCAATGTGGGGATGAGGACGATGCCACCCACCACCATCACGCCGTACAGCACTGCAGCGACGGGGCCGCGACGGGCGTTGAAGATGCGGTCGGAGATGATGCCCGCGAACATGCCGCCGGTGATGCCGGCCACACACAGCAGCATGCCCCAGTTTTCGTAGACAAAGCTGTCGGCGATCTGCATGCCCTTGGCGAAGTCGCGGTACCAGTGCATGATGGCGTTTCGTAGGAATCCACTGCAGAATTCGATGGCGGCGATGGTGAGAATGACCGGGTTCTTCACCATCTTCAGCATGACTTGGAGGGCGGGATCGGGCGGTCGGTCGTCGTCGCCGGTGGCGTCGCCGGTGTCGAAGTTGTCGAAGCCCGCACCTACGGGAGTGGACTGCACAATCACGTAGTCGATGGCGAAGAACACCAACAAGATGATGGCGGGGATCCAGAACAACCACTCGATGGGGAAGGCCTTAGCAATTTTATGCCCCCAGTCGAACGCGAAGAGGATGCCCAGAGAGATCATGATGCCGAACATGCCACCGTACACGCCGCGCTCTTGGATGTGGAACCATGAGGCGTTCACTTTGACCACGCTGACGGCGCCAAAGCTCTGGAAGTACATGTTGATGCCGTACAACACGGCCATCACTGTGGGCATCGATGGGTCGTCGGCCAGCATTGACATCGCGAATCCCATGGCGATGTTGGCGAAGGCCGAGCCAATGGCCGCGGCGAGGATGGTGACGCGACCACCGTAGCGATCCGCGAGGGGACCATTCAGCAGGAAAGATAAACCGTATACACCCGCGCCCACGGCGAAAATATCGCCGTATTGGGTTTGGCTGATGGCACCGATGTCTTTGGCGGCGGCCAGATTGTACCGGCCCATGTACAGGAATGCGTAGGTCATTCCCAGAGGGAACCAGTTCCACATACGGCGCGCGCGGAATTTTGCGTCGAAACCCAGATCGATCTTGGGCATGCGAAGCACAATCACCATGATGATGACGAGCAGAATGGCGATGGGCAGTAGGTCGGCGAGCATTCGTCCTCCGGGACGGCACCATACTCTTCGGGGGACGCGGGCGGGGAGGGTGTTAGGAAGACGGCATGTCAGAACTACAGCACACACTCCATCGCGTCCAAGCCGTCGCCGCCGAAGGTCGCCTCCCGGTGATGGTCTTCGACCTCGACTCCACCCTTTTCAACACTGCGGGTCGTCACCTGGCCATTCTGCGATCTTTCGCTGAAGTCGAGCCGGTGATTCGTCCCATTGTCGACGGCCTGGTGCACGAAGACTTCAGCTGGCGCGTCGACGATCCGCTTCGCGATCGGGGCTTTCACGACGAGGCCGTTCTGCAACGGCTGACCCGGTTCTGGTTTGAGCGCTTCTTCCACGACGACTGGCTGCAGCACGACCTGCCCAATCTGGGGGCTGTCTCGTACGTACAGGCGGCCCATCGGGCCGGCGCGCTTGTCTACTACCTCACCGGTCGGCATGTGGGTGGCATGGAGCGCGGCACCATGGACACCTTGCTCAGTCGGGGATTCCCTGTGTACACAGGCCGAACGTTGCTTCACCTCAAGCCCGATTTTCACGCCGAAGACAAGGCCTTCAAGAGGGTCGCCCTCGACCAAATTCGCAGCTTCAATGGCGAGGTGGTGGCCACCTTCGAGAACGAGCCGGGGAACGCCAACCTATTCCTCGACGCCTTCCCCGAAGGCGACCACTTCCTAGTGGGCAACGTGTGTAGTCCCGACGGCGATGCGCCGGCCGATGGCTTGATCATCGTACCGGACTTTCTGTGCGACTAGCGCGCTATCAGGCGCAACTGCGGTAGGCGGCGGTCGTCTTGCGTTAATATACCGGCATGGCTGGAAAACGAGTATCTGTATCCGACGCAATCTTCCTTGCTTCCGAGTCCCGGGAGTCCATGATGCATGTGGGCGTGCTGTTGCCGTTCACGCCGCCTCCGGGCGCGTCGCCCGACTTTCTGCGGCAGCTGATGATCGAGCTACGGGATGCGCCGCCGATTCAGAGTCCCTGGGACCTGAAAGTCAAGAATCCCGATTTCTTGAGCAGTCCGCGTCAGCGCTGGGTCCGCGATGAGTCCTTCGATCTCGACTATCATGTGCGGCGATATGGCTTGCCTATCCCGGGTGGAGAGCGCGAGCTAGGCGTGCTGGTTTCGCGTCTTCATAGCGTACAAATGGACTTTCACCGACCGCTTTGGGAGACCAGCTTCATCGAGGGTCTCGCGGGCGGGCGGTTCGCCATGTACACCAAGGTCCACCACTCGCTCATCGACGGGTATACAGCGATGCGACTGCTCTCTGGCAGCATGTCTACCGATCCCGACGAGCGCGATATGCCTCACTTTTTCCATCGTTCCAAGCCCGCGCGTTCGTCTGTGGGCGAGCCGGTCGCTAGCTTCTCGGCCCTGTTCTCGATGGTCCGCGAACAGCTGGACGGCACGCCGGTGTTCTGGAAGGCTGTGGCCAGGTTGGGCAAGTCCTTGGGCGGACGCGACCGAATGCTGAAGGCCCCGATGCAGGCGCCGAACACGATCTTCAACAAGCGCATCAGTCGGAACCGTCGCTTTGCCACCCAGAGCTATGATCTCAGCCGCCTAAAGAACCTCGCGAAGGTCGCTGGAGGAACGCTCAACGACGTGGCGCTGGCCCTGTGCGGTGCGGCGCTTCGACGATTGCTGATACAGCTCAACGCGCTGCCGGACGAACCGCTCATCGCCATGTTGCCGGTCAATTTGAGACCCGCCAACGACCCCGGCGGCGGCAACGCCGTGGGCGCAATTCTGGCGTCTCTAGCTACTCACATCAAAGATCCCGTCGAGCGCCTCCATCAGATCATCGCGTCGACCCAACGAGCCAAACAGCAGCTCGAGGGCATGCCTCGGTCCACGATTCTTCAGTATTCTGCCTTGTTATTGGCACCCTTGAGTGTTCAGATGGCGACCGGCATCGCCGGCAGGGTTCGCCCGGCTTTCAACGTGGTGATCAGCAATGTTCCGGGTCCCAAAGAGCCGCTGTATTTCCGTGGGGCTCGACTCGAGGCTGCCTACCCGCTGTCCATTCCGTTTCATGGCTACGGCCTCAACATCACCCTGAATAGCTATGCGGGAACCCTGAACTGTGGCTTCATCGGGTGCCGAGACGGGCTTCCTCATCTTCAGAAGCTGGCGGTGTTCGCGGGTGAAGGTCTCGAGGAGCTCGAGACGGCGCTTCTTTAAGCCGCCATCGACATCAGCGAGGCCTCCTGCGCGGGCGCGAATTCCGCTGCGTAGTCTGTGTAGATCCTGACACGAAATCGTCGGAGAACGGCATACAATAGTCCCATGCCGCACGCTGTCGAACATCACCGCCTATGAGCCGTCTCTTACCGGGCCAGGTTCTTGGAGACCGTTTCGAGATTATCGGCCCTCTCGGACGCGGCGGTACAGCCACGGTTTGGCTCGTTCAAGACCGGATCCGCGGTGAGCAAGTCGCGCTGAAGGTCCTGCACGAGCATCTCACCCACGACCCTTCGATGCGACGTCGTTTGCGGCAGGAGGTTCAAGCGACCGCGCGTCTCGATTCGAAAGGTGCGCTGGTCTGCCACGACCTACACGAGGTGGACGGCTTACTGGCGGTGTCGATGCCGTACCATGCCGGCAGAACCCTTACCGAGGCCGTGGCTGCCGACGGTCCTCTCGATGCGACGGCGCTACGCGCGTTGGGGGTCAGCATTGGTGGTGCCTTGTCCCAAGCGCACCAACGCGGCGTCCTCCACCGTGACGTCACGCCAAACAACCTCATGCTCGATCAGGGCGTGGCCGTGCTCACCGATTTTGGGTTGGCCACCACCCATGACGGCGGCACCCGAACGGCCACCTCGGTGATGGGTACGCCGGGCTATGCGGCCCCCGAGGTGTGGCACGGTACTCGGAGAGATCCCAGGAGCGACCTGTATGGTTTGGGGGCAAGCTTATACTACGCGGCTACGGGCGAGGCGCCGTTTGCGGGGCAGTCTCCCGGCCAGACGCTCACCGCCCAACTTGTGGGGGGTCCGCCGTCGTTGGCCGACGTCCGGTCGGATCTACCCGACGATCTGGTGCAGACGATCTCGGCCCTGTTGGAGCCGCAACCCGACCGACGCCTGCAGAGTGCGTCCGAGGTGGTCGAGGCCCTCGAGACGCGAATCGCCACGGAGGCGGCTCCCGAGCCCCATATCTCTGATCAACAGTGGCCGAGATCCGCAGGTCCTACGGCGTTAAGCAAGGGGCCTTGGACCGTAGTGGTGGAGTCCAGACAGCGAGGGCGCCAGTTTGGTGTACGTCGGTATGATCGCCTAGGCTCTACCCAGCCAACCGAGCAGGCGCTGCGGTTGACGGCCGATTTAGCGACCTGGGTCGGCGTATCTATCGAAGATCTTCAGCCGCCCACGGCGCTGAGCGCGCGACGGGTTCGGTTGATGAAGGGCGTCGACCGTGAGACCGCGCAGCGCTTGGACGAGCTCGCCGAAGCTGCGGGATATCGGGCGAAACTGTACAACGAGGGACCCGAGACAAGGCTCGAGCGCGCCGCGACCTACCTTTGGATGCCAATCCCGCTGATGTGGATTGTCTTTGCCTTCTCTGGCGTCCTGGGACTGCCTCAAAGGATGCTGTTGCCCGGGTTGATTTTCGCAACGGTGCTGCTCTCCGTCGTCGCCACGCCGCTTCGAAGACGACGTGTGCGGGGAGATGTCCCGTTGGCCTTCGCCCGTGACCTGGGCTTGGCCTTGCCCGAGGCCTCCGCAGCGGAAGTTCTAGGTGCTGTCGAGTCGGTGGCCCAAACGGAGCCGGCGGTGCTGGACAGGCCGAGCAGCGCGGCGGCGGCATTGAACGCTCTGAAGGCGGTAGAGGGCGCGATTGGGGAGGGGGGCGATTTGCCGGACGT
>JAACDH010000302.1 GCA_009936995.1 Rhodobacterales bacterium | reverse complement strand
TTCGTTCGCTTCAGGTTCCTGCTTCGAAACAAAAAACCCGCCACAAGGACGGGTTGGTTGTCGGCGCTCACGTTGATGAGCGCCATATAACGACTTACGGTCCCGAGCCACCAGAACCACTGCCGGTGCTGGAACCAGAGCCACCGCCGCCGCCGCCAGAACCACCGCCGCCGCCGCCGCCGCCAGAACCACCGCCGCCGCCGCCGCCGCCAGAACCACCGCCGCCACCGGAACCACCGCTGGTGCCGCCGCCACCGGAACCACCGCCCGTCGCGGTGCCCGTTGTGCCCGTTGTGCCCGTCGTGCCCGTCGTGCCCGTCGTGCCCGTCGTGCCCGTCGCGGTGCCTGTCGTGTTCGTCGTGCCGGAACCGGTCGTTGTGTTGGTGCCCGTGTCCGTGTACCACAAGTTTGTATCAGTCGGCGGAAGATCGGTGTCGATCTCGCCATACTTGTTGTCGCCGCTACAGGCAGCCAGTGACGCGAAGCTGAGTAAAATCAGCAGTTTGCTAACATTCATATCTTGGGACTCCACAACATTCCTGCTCATCTTGATGAGCCGAGAACACAGTTCAGATGGCTGCAGATTACTCGATCTCTAGCGTAACGTCTACTCGTTTTCCAATGGTTGCGACAATATACAGGAGGGCGGCGTCGCCCTTCGTATAGTCGATGGCGACCGTTGGTCCAATCGCCTGCACATTTACCTGCTGCCAACCGCTCTTTTCGATGGCGCTCCCAAAGGATGCGCCCGCTTCGTCCCGGGTGATAGCGGCGTCCCCATAAATGATGTGCAATTCATTTGCTGACTCTGCGTGGACGTCTCCGGCGCCAATGGGGAGCGCCATGTCATGCCAGGGCGCCTTGAGAACCACCGCCGCAGGAGCAACTTCGGGAGAAACTGTGGTGCTGGTTCCGCATGCCGTGGCCGTCCACGCCAAGCACAGGGTCATTAGAGCGTTCCGCATCGATGCCTCTTTGTGTTGTCTGCTCTCCATAGCCCAGTCTTCAATCTACAGCCCAGGCTTGGTAGCCTCGTACCTGCATGTCTCTCCCAGCACAGCAGCATCAGGCCTGCTAGGGTGCAGACATGCTCACAACATCTGTACTCTTGGCAATGCTTGCACCCGCTGCCTATGCCCAACAGGCGCCGGAGATCAACTCCCAGCTGTATCGGCCTGTAATGGACTCGCGACAGACCCTCTGGGCCGACAGCTCCGGCATCATAACGCCCGAAATCACCGGTAATGGGCGGCTGTTTTTGAATTACGCCAACCGCCCGTTGGTCTTTACTTCCGCGGGAAGCACGGACACCATCTCGATCGTCTCGGATGCCCTCGCCCTCAATGTGCTGGGCATGGCGTCCTACGGCCGGGTCCGCCTGGGGATAGACCTCCCCATTTACCTGCTTACCGCTTCTCAAGTTGTCCAAGGTGGCGCGGGAACTGGCGACCTCTCCCTGGACGCGCGAG
Organism: Rhodobacterales bacterium; assembly: GCA_009936995.1. GTDB lineage: Bacteria > Myxococcota_A > UBA796 > UBA796 > JAACDH01. The sequence goes on along the minus strand of JAACDH010000302.1, from coordinate 8,768 downwards.
TTACCGCCCTCGAAGCTGGGAATGACATCGGCGTCGCCCTGAATGGCCGAATCACGCTTCCTACAGCCTCTGTCGAGGCGTCTCTGGGAAGCCAGGGCGTAAGTGGTGAGATTCTTGCCATTGCCGACAAACAGCTCGAGGATGTTTATCTCACGGCCAACCTGGGAACGCGGTTTGCAGCCCCCATTGCACTCGACAACGTCGATGTGGGAAGCCAGTTTCTGTACCGGTTGGGCGGCGGTTACGCGATCGACGGCACAGACGCGGGTGTGTCTCTCGACCTAGCGGGCAACGTGAACTACACCGCGCCGCTTTCTAACCCTGCTGGCTCTCCATTGGAGGTGCTCGGCGGCGGCTGGTGTCGCGGTAAGGACGATGCGGTCATGCGGAGAGGCAGGGGCAAGGGGTGGACCCCGGGCGTCGGTTCGCCCATGGCTCGCGTGGTTATGTCCGTTGCCTACGAGCACCCCGCCGACCGCGACACCGACGCAGATGGTTTGGTAGACCGCAACGATGCCTGCCCCGAGGCGCCCGAGGACGTAGATCGTTTCCAGGATGAAGATGGTTGTCCCGATCTCGACAATGACCAGGACGGTATCGCCGACCTCGACGACTCCTGCAAAAATCGCCCCGAGGACCTCGATGGTTACGCGTATACTGATGGCTGCCCTGATGCTTCCGTCAATATCCGCATCTCAGTCCAAGACCAAGAAGGCGAAGCCATCCCCGAGGCCTCCGTCTCCATCACCGGGCCACAGAGCCAAGATGGCGTTCACGGCCTCGACGCCGACCTCCACGAGGGTCGGTACAAAGTGTCGGCCAGCGCCTCGGGCTACGTAACGAGCAGCGTGTCCTTCGACGCGCCAGAAGAAACCGATGTGGTAATTGTTCTGCCCTTTGCCGGTGGGTTGTTGATGGTCGACGTGCTCGACCCCGAGGGCAAACCCGTTCCAGCCGCTGAGTACACGCTCGACGGCACCCACGCCATCGAGGTCGCCAACGGGCACAACGAAAACGAGACCATGATTGGCGAGCATATCGTTGTGGTCCGCGCGGATGGCTACGCCCCATATAAGGAACGCATCCGTATCATCAAGGGCGAAACCACTAATGTGGTGGCGCTGCTCCAGCGCACCAAGGTGAAGGTCACCCGCGAGAAGATCGACATCCAGGACAAGGTGTTCTTCGAGACGGGAAAGACCACCATTAAGTCCGAGAGCTTTAGCCTGCTCGACGAGGTCGCACAGATTCTCATCGATCATCCCGAGCTGCTAAAGATCCGCATCGAGGGCCACACCGATAGCCGCGGATCCGAAAGCACCAACCAACGCCTCAGCGAAGGCCGAGCCAAGTCGGTGAAGAACTACATGGCCGATCAAGGCGTAGCCCCTGAACGCCTCGACAGCATTGGTTATGGCGAGTCCAAACCCGTCGACCCCGCGAACAACTCAGCCGCGTGGGATGCCAACCGCCGGGTCGAGTTCTTCATTCAAGAACGAGAGGAGGTAGAGTGAGCGACGCAGTCCGCACCGATGCCGCACCCGCACCGGTAGGCCCCTACCCCCACGCCCGACGGGTCGGCGACTTTCTGTTCATCTCTGGCATGGGGCCCCGTCAACCAGGAACCAACGCCATTCCCGGCGGTCCCATCCGCGACGCCAACGGCGACGCCTTGGACTACGACGTGCGCGCCCAAACCCATGCTGTCATCCAAAATATACGCACTGTAGTCGAGGCCGCGGGCGCTCGATTCGATCAAATATGCGATATGACCTGTTTTCTCATCGACATGGACCGTGATTTCACGGCCTTCAACGAGGTCTATCGCGAGTACTTTGATACCGTTCAGCCCACCCGCACCACGGTCGCAATTCGGGCACTACCTACGCCCATCGCGGTCGAACTCAAGGCTATCGTCTACTTAGGGGACGGCTAGGCCATGCAGCTCTTCGACATTTCTCCCACGCTATCTGCCCGCATCGGCGTGTGGCCCGGAGATGTGCCGTTTAGTCGGCCGATTACGTGCAGTATTAGCGGTGGCGCCAACATCGATCTCTCGGCCATTCACAGCACCCTGCACCTCGGCGCCCATGTCGATGCTCCAAACCACTACTCGGCGACAGGCGTGGGCATCTCGGAGCGGCCGCTGTCACTGTACTTCGGTCCTTGCCAAGTGATGCGGGTGAACGTTGGTCGCAACCAACGCATCGAACCCAAGCATCTCACGGGACCCATCACCTCCCCTCGCCTGCTTTTTCGCACCGAGACCTTTCCCAATCCGGATGTCTTCAACGAGGACTTCGCGGCACTCTCGCCAGCGCTCGTTGACTTCACCGCAGACGCCGGCGTGGTGCTCTTGGGTATTGACACCCCCAGCGTCGACCCCTGCAGAGATGCCAAGCTGTTGAGTCACACCGCCATCGCTCGCCGGGATCTTGCTATTTTGGAGGGCATTGTGCTTTCGGCGGTGCCCGATGGCGTCTACACCTTGATGGCATTTCCTCTAAAAATTGAGGGCGCAGATGCATCTCCTGTGCGCGCGGTCTTGAGTTTGGGTTAGTCGGAGTTCTTCCCTCGGAGTACGTATGGCGCGATTGAAAGGTCCCGCTTCGGTCAGTGAACAACGACCGGGCAGCCGCATCTACCCCAGCAGTCCGCTTGGCGAGCGTATTAAAGGCATCGCCACGGGTCGTGATGTCGAGTGGGAGCCGCTTCTCGACTACCGACGAAACGACGTCAGCGAGACCACGATTCATGGCGCCGTGGCTTGGGCGAGCGCCGACGAAGTGCTGCACAGCTTCGGCGGCAACGTGCTCTGCTACGGCCGAAGCATGATGAAGCCATTCACCATGAAGGTGTGCGCCGACGACCTGGCCGACTGCACCACCTGGGAACAGAAGGCCATCAGCGTCGCCAGCCACAACGGCGACACCGAGCACGTGGCCGCCGCCCAGTCCTTGCTCTCCGACTCCGAGTGGGGCCTGATGCAGACGCCCCTAGACGTGCCTCTGGTCCAATTTGGTCGGCAGGTTCGGCGTCCTCGCCGCTGGTACCATTGCTGTAGCGGCGAGCACGCGGCCATCCTCAAGGGCGCCAGAATCCGTGGCTGGAACCGTGCCGGTTACACCTTGCCTAACCACCCCGTCTTTCAGAGCTTCTTGGGCGTCCTCCAGGAAACCCTCGGAAAAAACTGGGAACCCGCACGAATCGGCAAAGACGGGTGCGGTCTACCCACCTGCTCAAACACGGTCGGCGAGCTCGCTCAGTTGATGGCCAGCCTGTCTCACAACCGCGACCAAGACTGGATCTGGGAGGCCATGACCCGGCACCCCGATTTGGTGGGCGGCTTTAACCGACTCGACAGCACCATCATCAAGGCTTGCGAGGGCCGCGTTATCGCCAAAGAGGGCGCCGATGGCCTGCTCGGACTTGCGATTGTCCACCCAGACTACCCCAAAGGGCTGGGTGTGGTCATCAAGATCGCACACGGCTGGAACGCCCAAGCCACCTGGTACGTCGCTCGCTCCATTTTGGGATCATTGGGCTTCGACCTTCGAAATCCCTACCCTTTACATCGCCAAAAGGCGTTCATCGTTCCCGGCATCGTTCCCGCCGACCGCCTGGCAGCGCTCGAGCAAGTCCCCACGTGGGACGAGTGGGACCCCGACCGAGACCGCTGGTACACCGACTGGATTCAACCCCGAGGCTGACATGGGACGCATCGTCGCTGGCGCTTTGGCGCCCCACCCACCACACTTGGTCTATGCCGACAACCCCGAGCAGAACGAGCCCACCGCAGAGTGCGGCTGGGAGACGCTGCGCTGGGGTTATGAACGGCTCCGCAACGACCTCGAAGGCATAGACTATGACACCATTGTGGTGTTCTCACCCCATTGGCAGACGTATGTGGGCACGCACTTTCTCGGTGTGCCGCACTTCAAGTCTAAGTCGGTCGACCCCATTTTCCCCAACCTGTTCCGGTTCAACTACGACCTTACCGTAGATGTACCCCTGGCCGAAGCGATGTGCGACCACGCCAGCCGCGCCGGTTTGGTTACCAAAATGATGCGAAACCCCGACTTTCGCGTGGACTACGGCACGATTGTAAGTGCACACATGACCCGTCCCCAGTGGGACAAGCCGATTGTGTCGGTGTCCAGCAACCGCAGTTTTCACTTTTACAGTGCCGAAGTCATGCAAGAACAGGCGCTCACCCTCGGTCGCGCTACCAAGGCGGCGATCGAGGCCAGCGACCGAAAGGTGTTGCTGTTGGCCAGCAACTCCCTGTCGCATCGCCACTTCATCAGCGAGCCCGCGGTCCCCGAAGATATGAGCAAAGAGCATATCTACAACCACCACCAGTACCTGTGGGACATGAAGATCATCGAGATGCTCCGCAAGGGAGATTCTCGCGGCGTCATCGACGTGATGCCAGAGTTTGTCGAGCAGTCCATGAGCGAGGCCGAGAGCGGTTCGCTATCGTGGCTGCTGTCGGCGCTCGACTTCCCAACCTATGGCGCTGAGCTCCACGGTTTCGGAACCGTCATCGGCACAGGAAACGCAGTCATGAGTTGGAAATGCCCGGAGGAAGGCAAATGAGCGACGTCCCCAATGACGGCACGCCCGTCCACGCAATGGTGGTCAGTGGACTTCCTCATATTCTGCTCTGTCCCGAGAAAAACCAGGGTTGGACCTCCTTGCGCGACGCCTACGCCGAGGCCCGAGAAGCGCTCGAGGCGTCCGGGGCCGAGCTGCTGGTCATCTACAGCACCATGTGGCCCAGCGTCATTGGCCACCAAATCCAGGCGCACCCCACACCCACCTGGGTGCACGTCGACGAGCTTTTTCACGACATCGGTTCCATGCCGTATTCGTTTAAGATCGACACAGACTTCGCCCACGATTGGCACGCAAACGCTGGCAAACGCGGGCTGGCGACCCGCACGGTGGCCTACGACGGCTTCCCAATCGACACCGGCTCCATCGTGGCCCTCCAGCTCCTCACGCCGAACAACGAGATCCCTGCGGTCATCTGCAGCAGCAATGTGTACGCAGACCGGGCCGAGACTGTGGTCATGGGTAAAGCGTTACGCGACACCATCAAGGCGTCTGGCAAAAAGGTGACGGTGGCCGTGGTCATGTCGATGTCGAATCGGTTCTTCACCGACTGGATCGACCCCGCCGACGACCGTATCCACTCACAGAAGGACGAAGAGTGGAATCAAAAACTGCTCCAGTTCTTGGGCGACGGTCGTCTTGAAGACACCGCCCAGCTCTCCCGTCAGATCCAACAGCAGATCCGCGTGCACAAGGTGGTCAACTTCAAGCCGCTGTGGTGGCTGTCCTCGGTCATGGGCCAGACCAACGCCCTCACCGGAAAGGTCCATGGCTACGCCCCCGTTCACGGTTCGGGAAGCGCCGTCGTCAGTCTCTGGCCGGCGCCAGGGGGCGTGGGCGACAAGGAGTTCGACGAAGATGACGTAGAACAATTCCAGGGCGACCGCGACGTGCTAGCCACTTAGGTCCAACACAATTCGACCTCTAAGCCCGCCAGTCTGCACTGCTCGCTGGGCGGCCTCTGCTTTCTCGAGTCCGACGGTGCTGTGGCGCAGAACGCTAAGATCTAGCGGGGTCTGTTCGTGTAGAGCGAGCAGCGCCGCCATGTCTTCTGCGGTGGCCCCACTGCTGCCCAGGATGCGCAGGCCGTTTACGATGACGAGGCCTAGATTAAGGCTTGCACGCGCCTCAGAGACGTTGCCGATGACGACCACGCATCCGCCCATCCGTACGCTTCGCAGTGAGCTATTGAAGGTTGGCGAGCCTACGCAGTCCAGCGCAATGTCGGCCGGCCGACCCACCCGCTTGTGGAACGATGTACCCGCATCCACCACCACTTGATCAGCCCCTAGTTGCGTCAGCCAATCCGCGTGGGTCTGTTCGCGGGTGACGGCTACCACCTCGGCCCCCAGACGCTTGGCGACCTGAATAGCCGCGGCACCGACACCGCCGTTGGCTCCGACAATCAACACCCGGTCTCCCGGTTTCGTCTCGGCCCTAGAGAGCCCCCGAAAAGCGGTGCCTGCGGTGCAGTGCAAGGGGGCGGCGTCGATGGCGTTGAGGTTGGACGGTAGTCGGTACACGGCTCGCTCTGTGGCGATCACGTGCGTGGCATAGCCGCCGTCGACCAACAAGCCGAACACGTGGAACGCCGACGGACACAACGAGGTCTCACCGCGTTCGCAGGCGGTGCAGCTTCCGCACCAATCGCGGTGCAGCGCAGCCACACGGTCGCCGAGGGTCCAGCGGGTGACGCCCTCTCCCACGGCAACGACCGTACCTGCCAGCTCGTGGCCCGGGGTGATCGGAAGCTGCATCCATGGGAATCGGCCCGCCCGGTCGATCAGGTCGCGATGACACACGCCGCACGCCTGAACGTCGATGAGGATCTGCCCAGGCGCAGGTTGTGTAGGTTCGAAGTGCTCAACAACCAGAGGCTCGTCGAAGCCAACGGCCAGGAGTCGAGCTCTGCGGCCCACCTAGGATGCCGCCGGCATGGGGATCCCTTGAGATCTGCCCGCACATACCCGACCGTGGGCTGCGGCACCGCGCATCAGGGCCTCGGCGACGACGGCCACCTTTCGGTTCGCCAGCGGCTCGAGCTCAGTGCCTAGGGCCCACTCGTTGAAGCCCCCCATGGCCGGTCCACACCACAGCTGGAAGTCGCGCTTGCGGTCTTTGTCGCCCAGTCGAGCCCAGCGGGAAGTCATGCCCAAGTACCAACGGAAGGTGAGCGCCATCTTGTGGCGGCCATCTCTGTGGGCCTTCTCGACCTGTTTGGGGTCTCGCTGTTGCCAGTACGACTCGGTGCCGGCCCAGATCTCATCCAAGTTGGCCTTGAACATTTGCTTCTCGATACGAGCGCGGTCCTTAGCCGGAATCGCCTCCATAGAGTCGTAGCGCTTGTAGATGTCGTGCAGACGCTGGGAGCGCTGGGCGTACATAGAGCCGCGGGAGAGCACCTGCACCTTAGCGCCAATCTCGAACATGTCGGGCGCGGGACCGCTAGCGACGTCATAAAACTTTGCTTGGGTGAGCATCTCCTTGGCGATGTCGGAGGTTCCCGCCTCTTGTGTAGCCTGGTTGACCGAGCCGGTGAGCACGTAGTCAGCGCCCATGGCATACGCACCCCAGATGGCCGCCGGGGTTCCCAATCCGCCAGCCGCGCCCACCCGCGGGAAGATGCCACGCGCGTTGTAGTCTTGCTCGGCAGAAATTTGATCTCGGAGAGACTGGATCGCAGGCAGCACAACCATCAGCGGGCGGTGGTCGGTGTGGCCGCCGCTGTCGCCCTCGCAGGTAATGTCTTCGGCGATGGGGACCAGCCGCGCCAGTTCGGCTTCATTCGGGCTGAGGTGACCGGCTTTCACCAGGTCGGCGATCATGGCGTCGGGTGCAGGGCGCAGAAACTTCTCGGCCACTTCCGGGCGGCTGACCTTCGCGAACACCCGATTGGGACACTGGATGGCGCCGTATTCGCCACGCGTGATACCGGTGAGCCGATAGCGCGCGACGGCTGCGGTGAGGCCCATATATGCCGAGGCGCTCACCCGGCGGACGCCGTACTCTAGGTACAGGTCGACCGTCGCCTCTTCAACGGCCGGCTCGACGGGGTTGTGGAGCAGGTTGAAACCCCACGCTCCGTCTCCCGCGCCATCTTTTACCTGCTGGAGGGCCTCTTCGACCGCAGCAACGGGGACACCGCCCGAGCCATAGAAGGCCAGCAGGCCAGCGTTGGCCATGGCGACGACCAACGCTACCGAGCTGATCGCGCCCGCCATTGCGCCCGCCACGTACGTCCACTTCACTCCGTGCGCCTCACGGAAGGCAGCGCTACCCAATACCCCGGGTTGTAGAGCGGGTATGGTCCCTCGAAGCGCCAGCTGTCCTACGCCACTGCCGTGCAGCCCGGCGGTAAACCATCGAATCTGGCCGCCCATATCGGCGACCGCGTACAGAGGCTTTTCGAGGGCGTCCAGCTCGACGCTGACCGCTCGAACTTCGGTGGCGGGATCGGGACGAAACCAGGGGCCCGGCCACGCCGCCAACAGCGGGGGGATCTCGACCAGGGAATCGACCACGGTGTCGTCGCCCCAAATGACCGAGAGGCGTGCGCCTGCGTCCTCGCGGGTAACTTGGACCTGTAGATCTCCGTCGGCGAGAATCACGCGACGAATTTTCCCGTCCCGCAGGATGCCCACCAAGGAGCGCTGGCCAAGGATTTCGAACTGGTCCGCGAGACCGCCACCTTCGACGAGGAGATCCTCGGGTTCACCCTCGACAGGAAAGATGCGAACCGCGGTTGCGCGGTAGATAGACAGGGTATCGAAGTGCTCCGCTACAGACATGAGGCCTCCGTTTGGGCGACCTCCGTATCCTCACGGGTGTGTCTCGCCAATGCGGAGGGCACGATAGCGCCTGTTCCACCTCCCGCAGCCCGTCCATCGTGCGGTGTACCCAGCCCTCGACAACCGTCTAATTGGCGAGAGGATCGGAAATCTCCTCGACCTAATCATTTGGGCGAACGAGGCTTTTTGCGTTTGCTTAGCCAAACCCGTCAGGAGCAGACCGGCGTGAACCTCTCCAAGATCGTGGTCGCCGAGAATACTTAGGCCTTTCCCCGCAACATTCAACGAATCATGCGCGACGAGATCGAGGCGTACACGGTTCTCGAGCGACGCTGCGACCGACACCGCCGCGAAGGGGTCACT
>JAACDH010000301.1 GCA_009936995.1 Rhodobacterales bacterium | reverse complement strand
CGCCCGCGAATGACTTCTTCCTGGCGGTGTACTGTACGCCGATGGCCGAACACACCCTGCACCTGCCCGATTGGCTGTCTTCGGGGCACGGCGGTCCTTGGGGCCCCTGTGCGACCACGGATGGTGTGTTCGCTGCCCATGACATGGGACTCTACGAGGCGCTCTTCTCGCTGGCGATGTTTGGAATCTTCACGTTGCTCGACCGCAAGACCTGGGTTCCGGGCTTCTACCCGCTGTTGCTGGGCGTCACCTATGCGCCGGTCCGCTTCTTCATGGACTTCGCCCGGCCCGACAGCACCGACAACCGACTGATGGGCTTCACCCCCGCACAGTACTGGTCCATTGTGTTCTTCTTAGCGACGGCGTTCTTTCTGTACAAGCGCATGACGTCCGGCGACGAACATGTGCCCTTTGTGGTGAAGAAAGCGGCCGATTAGAACCGCGCGCCCACGCCGCCGTGCAGCACAAAGCCGCCCGGCTGCATGGTGCCCAAGTCGCCAAAGTCTAGGGTCTGGACGATGGCGTAGCCCGCGTCGATGAAGAGCGCCGCTTGGAGCCCACCCGCCGCGGTGGGGGTGCGGAGCTCGATGCCGCCGAGCGCCGTTGCGCCTAGGCCCGAGCCGCTGCCCGTGAGCTGACCGTCGTTGGATTTGCTATTGGGGTCATCGTCGATCTTGATTACACCTCGAAGCAGCGTTCCCTCGATGCCTGCGTAGGGGTAGATGACGTCGAAGAATCCGTGTGTGAGCCGCGGTCCGATGCCGATGTGGTCGCTAAACCAGGCCGACTGGAAGGAGCCGGTCGCTTGTTCAGAGTCGTAGTCGTAGTCGTAGTCGTAGTCGTAGTCGTAGGTGGTGTAGTCGTTGACCCCACCCACGGAAACCGTCGCGCCACGCCGAACGCGCTGCCAGCTGGCTTCGACGGACAGGTGGTCGCCGATTCGGACGCCGCCGCGGAGTCCTCGACCGGGCATTCCCGCACGTCCCGAGAACAGATCCCAGTTGGTGTCACCGTTGTGCAGGTTGGATAGTTCCAGGGACAGGGTCCCGCCGATTTCGGTTGCTGTGGCCGTGCTGCACAGGAACAAGCTGGAGAGTACAAGAGTAAGCGTGCGCATTAGTTCTTCTCCGTCTGGATTTCGATTTTGTCCATCAGCCCGAGGGTGGCAAAGCCGACCACTTCGGTGGTTTTACCGGAAATTGGGTCCAGGAACGTGATGAGCCCGAGAGGCTCTTGGTGGGTGATGAAGAAGGTGCCGTCGGCGTCTGGCAGGGTACCGATTGCGACCGGCGGTGCTTGCAATTCGAGTTCTTCTGGGCGACCTGTGTACATGTCGAGTTGGTAGAGGTAGTCCACGCTTTTCTGCAGAATGAGAGCGTGTAGGCTGGACTCTCCGACGGACCAAGCCACGCCAAGCCCCTCGCCCTCGAGGATGAAGGGATCGGTATTGTCGCTCGTCAGGTGGAGGATTTCCATGCCCGGGTGACTGTCGTACAGACCATTCAGGCCCTCGCCGAATCCGTTCTCGGGCCGGGTGAGGGCGATTGCGAACTCCTCGGTGGGAGAGACCGACATGGAGGTGGCGGGATTTTGCAGACGGTATTCGGTAAGCTCGGACGTCTCCAGGTCGATCCGGTAGGCGTCGTGTTGGTTGCCGGTGCTGTACAGCAGCCCAAAGTTGGAGCCCGAATGGATGCTGTTCATGGCCTCGTCGAGGGAGAAGGTCTCGATATCGAAGAGGTCGTGGTCAAGGACGTCAACCGTCGCGTTACTGCCGTAAACCAAGAGCGTTCGGTCCTGAACGACGTTGACGTCGATGGCCGACGGCGTGCCGCTGAGTTCAACGATGTTGATGCTCTGATTAAAGAGGTCCAGGACGTACAGATCGCTTCTTCCCGCTACGCTGATCAGGGCGTATTGACCATTTGGAGTGAGCTCTACGCCTACGGGAATGACCGTGACATCTGGGTCTAGGGTGAGTGGAAAGGTGACCGTGCGCTCCGGGATTTCGAGCGTGAGATCGACGACCGCGACCTCGTTCTGCGAGAGCACCACCGCTTGCGG
>JAACDH010000300.1 GCA_009936995.1 Rhodobacterales bacterium | reverse complement strand
ATTGGAGCGCCCCCTCATGGATTACCGCAACGAGCAGATCGCCATCGTCGGCGCCAGCGCCATCTTCCCCGGTTCAATTAGCGCCAACGGATTCTGGGACGACATCCTCGCCGGCAAGGACATGGTCCGCGACATCCCAGAGAGCCACTGGCTCATCGACGATTACTACGACCCGGATCCCAAGGCCCGCGACAAGACGTACGCCCACCGCGGCGCGTTCCTCGACCATATCGACTTCGATCCGCTCGAGTGGGGCGTGCCGCCTTCCATCGTGCCAGCCACCGACACCACCCAACTCCTCGCCCTTGTGGTGGCCAAGCAGGTCCTCATAGACGCCAGCCAAGGGCAGTTCAAGGAGATGGACAAGTCCCGCATCAGCTGCATACTCGGCGTCACCAGCGCCCAAGAACTACTCGGAACCATGGTCAACCGCCTGCAACGCCCCGTCTGGGTCAAGGCCATGCGCGAGCTCGGCTACGCCGAAGAAGAAGTACAGGTCGTCGCCGACCGTATTGGCGACAACTACGTGCCTTGGCAAGAGTCCACCTTCCCCGGACTGCTCGGCAACGTCGTCGCTGGACGTATCGCCAACCGCCTCGATCTGGGCGGCACCAACTGCGTCACCGACGCCGCCTGCGCCAGCAGCTTCTCAGCCCTGTCCATGGCCGTGAACGAGCTCCGCTTGGGTCAATGCGACGTCGCAATCACTGGCGGCGCCGACACCATGAACGACATCTTCATGTACATGTGCTTCTCCAAGACGCCTGCGCTGTCCCCCACTGGCGACTGCCGCCCGTTCTCCGACAGGGCCGACGGCACCCTCCTCGGCGAGGGTATCGGCATGGTCGCACTCAAGCGTCTGAGCGACGCTCAGCGCGACGGCGACCGCATCTACAGCATCATCACTGGTGTCGGTTCCTCCTCGGACGGCCGCTCCAAGAGCGTCTACGCCCCCGTCCCCAAGGGCCAGGCCGTGTCCCTTCGTCGCGCCTACGCCGCGGCGGGCTACGACGCCGACACCGTCGAGCTCATCGAAGCCCACGGCACCGGCACCAAGGCCGGTGACGCCGCCGAGTTCGAGGGACTGTCCCTGGCCTTCCGCGAGAGCGGTCGCACCGACAACCAATGGTGTGCCCTGGGTACCGTCAAGTCCCAGCTCGGCCACACCAAGGCGTCTGCGGGCGCCGCCGGTCTGTTCAAGGCGGTGATGGCGCTGCACCACAAGGTGCTTCCGCCTACCATCAAGATCGACAAGCCCAACCCCAAATTGGACATCGAGAATCAACCCTTCTACCTGAACACCGAGACCCGCCCCTGGATTCGCAGCAGCGACCACCCCCGTCGCGCCTCGGTGTCTTCCTTCGGCTTTGGTGGTTCTAACTTCCACATCGCCCTTGAAGAGTACACCGGCGACAACCAAGCCTGGCGTCATCGGGTTGCGTCCTCCGAGCTGGTCATCGCCTCGGCCGACAGCGCCGCCGCCCTGGCCGACGCCGCCCGTGGCCTCTCCAAGCAAGCCGCCCTCGTCGACTCCCTTGTGTTCCTGGCCCGAACCACCCAAGAGTCCTACGACACCTGCAAGGCTCACCGTCTAGCCATCGTCGCCGACTCCGATGCGGACCTGGCTGCCAAGCTCGATCAAGCCGCCAAATTGCTCGACAGCCGCCCGAACGACGACATCACTGCACCCAACGGCATCTACCTCAGCCACAACGCCACGGCTGGCGACGTCGGCTTCCTGTTCCCCGGCCAAGGCAGCCAGTACCTTGCGATGGGTAACGAAGTCGCCAACACCTGGAAGCAGGCGCTCGACGCATGGGATGAAGCCGCCGACCTCGATTTAGATGGTTCCAAGCTGCATCACGTCGTTTTCCCTGTACCCGTCTTCTCGGACGACGCCCGCCGTGCCCAAGACGCCAAGCTCCGCGCCACTGAATGGGCCCAACCGGCCATCGGTGTCGCCAGCCTCTCCTACCTGGGCCTGTTGAACGCCATGGGCGTCACCCCAACCGCCGTCGGTGGTCACAGCTATGGCGAAATCACCGCACTGGCTGCAGCCGGCGCGATCAGCACCTTCGATATGATCCGCATCGCCCGCAAGCGCGGCGAGCTCATGACGGAAGCCTCTAAGGCCGACGGCGCCATGACCGCAGTGCCCCGCGATCTAGAGACAGTCCGCCCTATCGCCAAAAGCGTTGAAGGCGTAGTCCTCGCGAACCACAACGGCCCCAAGCAAGTGGTGCTCTCCGGCCCCACCGCCGCCATCGAAGCCGTAGAGGCCAAGCTGGTCGCCGCGGGTATCGAGCCCAAACGCCTTCAAGTCGCCACCGCGTTCCACTCTTCCATCGTGGCATCGGCCAGCGCGCCCTTCCACGCCTTCTTGAAGGACGTAAAGGTTACCAAGCCCAACGTGCCTGTCTGGTCGAATGCAAAAGCCGCCGTGTACAGCACCAAGGCCGCCGACATTCGCAAGGGTCTGGCCGACCAAATCACCAGCCCCGTTCGCTTCGTGCAACAGATCCAAGGCATGTACGACGCCGGTATCCGCACCTTCATCGAGGTCGGCCCTGGCCGCATCCTCACCAACTTGGTCGGTGAAATCCTCGACGGTCAAAAACACCGTGCCATCAACTTGGACCGCCGCCGCAAACCCGGCGTAACCAGCTTCAACCACGCCCTGGCCCAGATGGCCATCGCGGGCGTGCCCATGAATCTCGCGGTGCTCTGGGAGAGCTTCACCCCCGCCGCCGACCCTGCCGACAAGACCCAGCCCAAGCTCTGCTTGAAACTGAACGGCGCCAACTACGACAAGCCGTACCCGCCCAAGGGTGGCACCGCCGCACTTCCGAAGCCCAACCCCGTTCGCGTGGGCGCGGCCGCCGCTCGTGACCTGGGCACCGTAAAAGAAGTCCAAGTCATCAAAGAGGTCATTAAGGAGGTCCGTGTCGAGGTACCTGTGCCCGTGCCCGCCGCCCCTGGAGTCGCCATGAGCAATCCGAACCAGCCCGCGAACCCGTTCATGCAGCCCGCCGCCGCCCAGACGCAGGCCCCCAGCGCCGGTGATGCCCAATGGATGGCCGCCTTCACCCAGGTGCAAGCCGCCACGGCCAACGCCCACTCGGCGTACCAACAAGCCATGGCCACCAGCCACATGGCCTTCCTGCAGTCCGCTGAGATGAGTCTGGCAGGCCTGAACGCGGTGCTCACCGGTCAACCTGCAGCCGCGGGCAACCCTTACGGCGTGCAGATGCCGGTTCCTCCGCAGATGCCAGTCGCCCAAGCGCCCGCCTTCACGCCCGCCCCGCCTGTGTTCGCTCCCGCGCACGCCACAGCGCCGGTCTCGATGGTCGCGCCCATCCCCACCGCCAGCTCCCAGAACACCTGGAGCCCCACGCCGGCCGCCTCCTCGGAAGCGTCCATGCTCGTTCAATCGGGTGTTGATGTCGTCAGTGCAGCAAGTGCAGCCAACGACCCCGCGGTCGTGCGTGTTGCGGTCGCTGGCCCCGCAGTCGACCTCGAAGCGTT
>JAACDH010000299.1 GCA_009936995.1 Rhodobacterales bacterium | reverse complement strand
ATAGACTACCTCGGAGTCTTCCATGCTGCTGATCTGGACCGCGCTCGCCCTCGCCACACCTCCGACCGAACTTATCCAGGCCGCCAGCTCCCAATGGACCTGCGAGCAGTCCCCCGAGGAGATGCAACGGGTGGTCGACGCTGCCGTCGAACGGGTGCCCGACGCCTTCCCCTACGTGGTTCGAGGATTCGCCCGCGGAAAGCTCACCCCCTCGGCCACCTACTGCCCGCACCTAAAGATCGACGCATCGCGATCGGATTGGAGTTCGGCCTGCACGGACGGCACCTCGTACTCCCGACCATGGGAAGGCGGCACTCAGGCGTACCTCACGACTGAGGGCACGACCGTCGACTCCACGCTGAGCTACGACGCCACCACGGTGACCCTGAAATTCCAAGGCGAAGAGGGAGGCCGCACCACTGACTACCGGTTCGAGGGCGACAAGATGGTGATGAACGTGGCCATCCACAGCGACAAGCTACCGGCGCCATTCACTTGGCAATTCACCTACAACCGCAAGCCCTGACCCCGCAGAACTCGACCAGCGACGCCTAAAACAACCGGTAGATGTAGATGTCGAAGCCGATGTCGCGCAACGCCGCCGTCACCTCTGGATGCCCGCTCACGCCCAAGGTGTATAGGTAGCCGCGGTTATGGCTGTTCAGCTCTAAGAAGTACTGGTAGGTCGACATCACTTCGCGGTAGTTCGGGATGTAGCCGTCCGACAGAATCACCAGGTCGGCGCTGGCGTCTGGGCGCTGTTCAAACACCCGGTACAGCTCGGTGGACGGCAACATTGTGTAGTTGTGGTTGTTCGACGCCCGAAGGGTGGTGGCCACAACAGTCATGTTCCGGGTGGGCTCCGACAGCACGGTGCCACCCGCAAAGTTGCCCACCACCACCTCGGCGCCGTTAGAGATGGCCGCTTGGGCATACTGGTGCGCGCAGCGCAGGGCCTGACCTTCAAGCGAGCCGGTCATGCTGCCCGAAGAATCGTACAGCAGGTACAGACGGTCTAAGTGTCGACCCGGAAACGGCTCACAGCGGTCGACGCCCTGGCTGCTGCCGATGTCGGCGCCGCCCTCGCCCTTGTTCGGGAAGTGGGTGGGCATCAGCTTGGCCATCCGCTGCTTACGCCAGTCCGAGAACGACTGGGGCATCGAGGCGGGCGGCGTGGGGTGCCTCGACGGGGTGTTCGAAAACGGAAGGGGGTCGTTGACCACAGCGGTGGTCAGAGACGGCTCGGAGGTGGACGCGGGCGTCACCTCGGAGACGGGCTTCGTCTTCGAGGGCTGGGCCGGTGGCTCGGGCGCGGCGGGCTCGGGTGTGGGCGGCTCGACGACATCGGCCTGCTTGCCCATCGCGACCACCCTAATCTGCAGCACCTTCTCTTCGACCGGCGGCGGATCGGGCACCGGCATGACCGAGATCCCGTACGCACCCATCCCGTGAACCAGGAGCGACATGGCGCCCGCGGACCAGAATCGACTGGTGTTTTGGCGGCGAAAGCGCCAGCGCATCACGAGGCCCTCGTTCGGAGTGTGGGCCTCATATCCCGGGTGTTCACGTTGAGACAGGACCCAGGGTGCCCATAGACAACAATGGACTTATCAGGCCCCGCTCGCCCCGATGACTTATACAGCCGCCCCGAGGTGTCCCCCCTCGTAAACGGAGCTCCCATGCGCGTTCGCGTCAGTGCCTATGCCCTCGCCATCCAAGACGGTCATGTTCTCATGACGCAGCTGGCCGAAAAATGCAACCGTGGCGGCTCCTGGACGCTGCCCGGCGGCGGCATGGATCACGGCGAGCAGCCCATCGAGACCCTGGTGCGCGAGGTCTACGAAGAGACGGGCCTGCACGCAGCGAAGCCGGAGCTGCTACACGCAGGATCGTACAGCGAGAGCACCCACGGACCATACATGGCCGTGCAGCTGGTGTACCGGGTGCAGGTTGCGGGTGAGCCGCGGGTGATTGAACAAGGCGGCTCGACCGCCGACGCAGCGTGGGTTCCGCTGGCCCACCTCTCCTCCATGAAGACGGTCCCATTTGTGGACCAGGTGCTGGCCAGCTTCATCGGGTAGGCCGTCGCGAAAGCTACCTACGCCAATTCAGCCCGGTCCCAGCAGTCGCCCGCGACGCTCCCCGGTCTGGATGCCACGAGACAGCGTAATGCCCTGACCCGCCACGTTGCCCGCCGCATACGCTCCAGTAAGACGAGTGCCCTTGCTCGCGCGCCTAACGACACGTGGGTACCGACGCTCAACGTGGGAGACTAGTCCAGGATCTTCCACCCAGCCCAGGCCGGTCTGTTCGTTTTGAACCCGCTGCCGGCGGAGCTGGGCATCGAACCCCGAGATGACACCGCACATGAAATTCTGCCGGTCGGACCGCTGTTTACCCCGCCGCTTCACCGACCACTCACGCCAAAGTCGCTCGGCGGTGGTGCAGAGAAAGCCGTACACGTACTCGGCGAGATCGAGGTTGGAGGGTGTGCCCATGCACTCAGCGGCGTTGCCACGCAGATCGCGGTCGCGGTCGTACAGCGGCACCCACATCACGTCGACAAAGTAGTGAGCGGCCAACAGCCCCATCACCGCCTTCTCCCAACGCTGAAAGCGCTTCTTGGTTGGACCCATCACGCGGGCCGTGTAGGTGGACTGCAGGACCTGATCGAGGTTGTGCTTCAGCATCAGCCGCTGCGCGCGCGCCGCTGCAGCCTCAGCCTCGTGCTGATTGTTGCTGGTCGCTAGGCTCAACAGCTTACGGATCTTGCGATGGACGGACGCTTCGCTCGAAGTCACCTCTACAAGACCCGCGGCGACCGCGTCCACGCCCAGCCGTTCCGCGGCCTGACGGAAGGCCTCGCCATGCGCGGTCTCTCCCACAGGACGCAGCACATCGGTCACAAACTGGTGAGCCATCTCGTGGCGGAGTACCTCGTTGACCTGTGGCCAGGGGTGCTCAAGCACCAGAACTCTGAACAGGGACAGCGTGCGAGTCGCGGCGTTCCAAGAACCTAAGCGCGATGTCCCCTTCGAGAGCGCGATGACTGGAGAACGCAGCGCGCCCTTCAGGTAGTAGCTGTTGGCGACCGCCCACTCGTGGTGCAGCTGTCGCAGAAGTTGTCGTTCCATGGAGCCCCTTTAGCCGGAAATCCGCAGAATGGAACGTCGTTTAAACACCCTCTGCACCGAGCCAACAGCACCAGAGCCATAAACCGGCCCCCGGCTGTCGTGACGCTTCCATACGCAGGTAAAATCGCGATAGACACAGGGCAAATACAAGCTTCAGGCGAAGTCTGATGTTGCGAACCCGACGACATTCGCAGCCGACGCTCCCAGAACGTGACACCATCCGACCTTCGTACAGGAGGAGTACACATGTCCATTCAGAAGGTTCTCGCGATTGCCCTGTTGGCGTCAGCAATCGGATGCCAAAAGAAGGCGCCCGAAGTGGTAGCCCCCGACCCCAAACCTGCGGTCGTCGCCACGAAACCCGCTCCGGCAACCGAAGTGTCGTACTTTGGCCCCGTCGTCAGCCCGGTGCTGTTCGAGACCGGTGGCACCGTCATCGACGCAGCGCAGATGAGCGCCATCGACGAAGCCGTCGAGGTGTTGAAGTCCAGTGACTGGAGCGTCATCGTCGTCGGACTCGCAGACGCCGTCGGCGACGCCGCCAGCAACAAGACCCTCTCCCAAGGGCGCGCTGACGTCGTCGCGGCCGAGCTGCTCACCCGCTCCGGCGTCCCGCAGTCCCGCATCATCGCCCACGGCGTCGGCGAGAAGCTGGCGACCGGACAGCGTCAATCCGAGCGCAAGACCGAGTTCATCTTTTTTACAGACAAGGGCCACCCCATGAAGCAAGTGGTGATTCGCTCTGGCGTTCTCGAAGAAGACTTCCGAGCAAAGAAGGCCGCTGAATAGTCGCGGTCTAGGGTTGCGCCAGGCCCGTCAAACCGGCCTGGCAAATCCATTCCGCGCCGCTTCGCATTCATCGCGTACACAGCAACCCTCGATGTGGTCATTCACCAAGCCCATCGCCTGCATGAACGCGTAGGCCGTGGTGGGACCGAAGAACTTCCAACCGAGATTCTTCAGGTCCTTCGACAACTTTGCGGAGTCATCCGTCTTGGAAATGCTGTGCATGGTGGCGTAGTCAACCAGAGGCGGGCGACGCTCGACCGGCGGCTCATAGCGCCAGAGCAGGGCCCCCAAAGAACCGTGTTGCTCGACCGCTTCGCAGGCGCGACGGGCGTTGTTGATCGTCGCCTCGATCTTGCCGCGGTGCCGAACAATTCGCGCGTCGGCCATCAGCCGGGCCACATCGTCGTCACCGAACTGCGCAACACGCTCGAAGTCGAAATCAAGGAACACCTCGCGGAAGGCAGGTCGTTTCGTGAGAATCGTGCGCCAGGACAGCCCGGATTGAAAGCCTTCGAGGCACACCTTTTCAAACAGCTTGTGCTCGTCGGCCACCGGAAAGCCCCACTCGGTGTCGTGGTAGAGGGCAAAGCCGGGGGCGCTGTCACCCCAGAAGCAGCGCAACCTGCCGTCTGCGCCAGTAACGAGGCCCTCTGGAGGCGCGGAAACGGTTTGTTCGGGCGTGCTCATCGTCCGAGCATAGCCCCCTTCCAGCCCGTGGCGCCAGGCAAGAGAATTCGCACCCACGCGTTCGGACCCCGATGGGTTTACGCCCCACCTTGCCCCATCGCGAAGCGCGCTTAGACTTCCTCCACCAACCGGTCGACAGGCCCCGCATGCCTTTACCCTTGGTACCCTAAGAATGCCCTCCCCGAGGCGAACGCACCCGTCTCCCGACCCCCCGCCCACAGCGCGCGGAGTACCCGATGCCAGGCTTCAACTTCGACAATACCTACTTCCACGCCCTAGACGGAATGTACGTCCCAGCCAGGCCGCACAACTTCGTCGAGCCCGAGCTCGTTCTCCTCAACGAAACCCTGGCCATCGCGCTTGGACTCGACGTAGAGGAGTTGAACGAGAAGGGCGCCGACTGGTTTGGGGGAAGAGTCGCCGTTCCCGGTGCTGATCCCCTCTCCCAGGCCTACGCGGGCCACCAGTTCGGGGGCTTCTCTCCCCAACTGGGAGACGGCCGAGCGGTTCTGCTCGGCGAGATCGTCTCTCCAAAGGGCAACCGAACAGACCTCCAGCTAAAAGGCTCAGGCCGAACGCCATTCTCGCGAGGCGGCGACGGCCGGGCCACCCTCGGACCCATCCTGCGCGAGTACCTAATGTCCGAGGCGATGTTCGCGTTAGGCGTACCCACAACTCGTGGGTTGGCCGTGGTCACCACCGGCGAACAGGTACGGCGTTCTGCACTGCTTCCGGGCGCCCTCTTGGCCCGAGTCGCTAGCAGCCACCTGCGGGTGGGTAGCTTCCAGTTCTTCGCCGCCCGGGGCGAAGTCGACCGGGTCCAGCGACTCACAGAGTACGCCCTCGCACGCCACTTCCCCGAGCACGCCCACGCCGAAAATCCAGCGCTCGCGCTACTCCAGCAGGTCATCGTCGCCCAAGCGAAGCTCATCTCCTCGTGGATGCTGGTGGGCTTTGTGCACGGCGTCATGAACACCGACAACTGCACCCTCTCCGGCGAGACCATCGACTACGGCCCTTGCGCCTTCCTAGACGTCTACGACCCCGACACCGTGTTCAGTTCCATCGACTACCACCACCGCTACGCTTACGGAAAACAACCCGGAATTGGCGGCTGGAATCTCACCCGTTTCGCCGAAACCCTGGTCCCCCTCCTCGACGAAAACCAAGACCGCGCCATCGCGATCGCCGAAGAGGCCCTACTTACCTACAACGAGACCTATCTACAGCACTGGCAAGACGGCCTGAGCAAGAAGCTCGGTCTGGTCGAAGTACACGATTCCGACCGCGCGCTTACCACCGACCTGCTCGCACTACTCCAGGACCAAAACGTCGACTTCACCCGCTTCTTCCGGGGTCTCTCTGACCTGCTCCGAGGGGCTGGACTGGGCTGCTTAGGCCTGTTCTCCAAGCCCGAAGCCTTCACCGCTTGGACCGAACGTTGGAAGTCCCGCTTGGCCAGCGAAGGCCGTCCCTTCATCAGAGTCGCCGCGGAGATGGACCTTGTCAATCCCCT
>JAACDH010000298.1 GCA_009936995.1 Rhodobacterales bacterium | reverse complement strand
TCGATACACGCGCGTCCTGCGGTGGATTCTGAGTCACCGGGTCGACGCCGCCATGGGCCTCATGTTCATGGCCGTCGCCACGTTCACCATTGCCATGCCTGGGCTCAATTGGACCGGCTCGCCGGACGAGAACCTCAACGACTTCGCCATCCGATTCGAGGTTCCGCCTCAAATGGGCATGAACGACCGAGACGCTGTCCTCCGAGAGATCGAAGAGATGGTGGAAGAACATAAAGACGAGTGGAGCGTTCGCGTCTACCGGTCCCGGCTGCCCAGCAGCCGCAACAACGGTGTGGTCAACGTGTACCTCGACGCCGGCGGCCTGCCCCGCGAAGAGGTCATGGAGGCGGCGCGCGAAGTTCTTCCCACCAATCGCCCTGGTGTAAAGGCCACGATTGGTTGGGATGCCGGCGAAGAAGGCGGCGCTACCAGCGGCTCTCAGAGCATCCGGCTGCAGATCAACGGGGAGGATATCGCTACGCTCTCCGCCCTCGCCGAAGAGGTCGCTCGCCGTGTCGGCAAGGTGCCGGGCGTCATGGAAGTCAATCAAGACGTGGTCAACGATGGCAGTGACGAGCTTCGGCTGCGCATCGATCGCGACGCCACCGGTCGATACGGTGTGAGTGCCTCCCAAGTTGGCCAGACCGTAGCCTTCGCCATGCGGGGCACCGCGCTGCCCAGTTTACTCGATGGCGAGAAGGAAATTCCGGTCCAAAGCCGCTTCTCTCTCGAAGATCGCTCCGACCTCGACACCCTGCTCGACTTCGGGATCTGGTCGCCCGAGAAGCAGCTGATGGTGCCCATGCGAACGCTCACCACCACCGAGGTAGGCAAGGGGCCAGCCACCATTCGTCGAAACGACCGTCGCACTGGCGTGGGGGTCACGCTCGATCTCGAGGAAGATGCAGCATTCCTCGAGGTGTTTGCTGGGGTAGACGCCGCTCTCGCCGATATGGTCTTCCCCCGTGGCTATGACTGGAGCAAAGGCAAGCGCTTCGATCAACAGGGCGCAGATGACGAGGCCATGTGGCTGGCGTTGTTGCTGTCTGTCTGCTTCGTGTTCCTGCTGATGGGTGTGCTCTTCGAGAGCTGGATTCTGCCGCTGTCCGTGGTCACCAGCATCCCGATGGCCATGATGGGCGCAATCTGGTTCTTGTATGGCACGGGTACCGGAATGGACATGATGGCCACCGTCGGGCTCATCGTCTTGGTGGGCGTTGTGGTGAACAATGGGATTGTTCTGGTCGACCTCGTTACCCAGCTGCGCGCCGATGGCATGGATCGAGACGAGGCGCTTGTGCACGCTGGCGAGCGAAGATTGCGTCCAATTCTGATGACCGCGCTCACCACCATCTGCGGGCTCATTCCCATGGCGGTAGGTTCAAGCGCCTTTATCGGCATCCCCTATGCGCCGCTTGGTCGAACCGTTATCGGAGGAATGATTGCTGGCACTTTGCTCACACTGCTGTTCGTGCCTTACCTGTACACCTTGCTAGATGACCTGCGCGGCGCCGCTACCCATTGGTTGGCGTTCGTAATGAGGAGACGCGTGTGAGATCGATCCCGTTCCTGCTGGCCTTGGCCGTTGCCACTCCCGCTCACGCCGAGCGTCCGCTCACGTACCGCGAGGTGGTGCAAACGGTGCTTGAAAACAACGCCGATCTGCAAAAAGCGTCGTTGAGTGTCGACCAATCCGAGGCCAGCTTACTGATGGCCCGTGGTAGTTTCGACCCCACTTACGATCTAAATGGCAGCTACACGGCGGGTCCACAGCAGCTGTTCTTGCCCGGCGCCGGACTTGTCATCTACGACAGCCAGTTCTGGAATATCCGCAATGCGATCAGCGGCACAGCCATGACCGGTACCAGCCTGTCTCTGTCGCATAGTGTGGCGGGAACGTCTTACGGTGGCGCTGTAGAACCCACCTTCAACGCTGACTTCACTCTGTCCGCAACCCAGCAGTTGCTCAAGGGCCTGTCGTTTAAATACAACCTCGAGAACGTCACCGTCGCCCGACAGGGGCTCAACGCGAGCGAGCTTCGCTTGGCCAAGGCTCGTCAAGACGCCCTGGCCACCGCCGCCGATGCCTATTGGCTGTGGAGCTACTCTGTCGCTTCCGTCGAGATCAGCGCAGAGAGCGTTCGCGTGGCGGAAGAGGCCCTGCGTATTGGGCAGCTCAAGGTGGCCGCAGGCGAGCTCGCTCCCGTCGAAGAGACACGCCTCAAGGCGGCTTTGGTGCAATCTCAGTCCAGCCTACTCGACGCCGAGAGAAGCGCTATGCTGAACGCCAACAACCTACTGATTGCCATGGGGGAAGACACGAATCAGCTGATCCAACCGGCCACTCCGGTGGGCAACGTCCCCGAAATGGACCTGGATGTCGACGCCTCGGTTGAGGTGGCGATGAACCAGAACCTCGATCTCCTGGTTGCCCAAGCTGCCCTCGATACTTCTACGTTGCAGTCGACGAACGCCAAGCACGGTCGCTTGCCGTCCCTGTCGGTGGGGGCCGACGTTGGCCGTGCGGTTCGAAACGCCAGTAACGCGGGTGACGCGGCCGGTGGTGTCGTGGGCGCGGGCGGCGAGCCCAGCTGGCTGGTTCGCGGCAACTTCTCTGTGCCCATCCTGAATCGGTCAGCCATGGGGCAAGCCCAGAGTGCTGCGGCCGGCGAGGCACAGTCGCGCGTGGACTTGGAGGCCATGCGGCGTTCGGTTCGCGCCCAAGTAGAACAGCAGGTGCTCACGCTCTCGTCGGCCCGTCGCAAGGTCGAGTTGGCCGACGCAAACCAAGAGCTCGCAGCACAGACCCTCGCTGCCGAAGAGGCCCTCTCCGAGGCCGGTCGCAGCATCCAGAAAGATGTGCTCGAGGCCCGGAACGAGCTGGACCGCAGCAAGGTGGAGGCCGCTCGGGCCCGTACGGACTATCGACTGGCCCAAGTGAAGTTGCTTCAGCTTCAAGGGCAGTTGAGCGACGATCTACCCGGCTAGTTGTCTACTGCGTCAAGACCTTTGCTCACGAGGGCTCGTCGATATCATCCCAGGGCAAGGTGGCTGGGCTAAGGCTTGAGTTGGAACAGCGGGTCGGTTCTCCGCATCTTAGGTGGGCGCTCGGCGTGCGTGTAGCAGGGGCACACACCCGGATCGCGCTTGTGGCAATTGTGAACCAGGGTCGCCGTGTTCCACGGAACCCGACGTCTACGGATGTGCGCGGAGAGGACGAGATTTGCAGACCTCGCCGACTCATGGGCGACGAATGAGCACCGCGCCAAAAAAGCCGTCCGTATCGTGGCTATGGGGACCGCAGCGCAGCTCTTTGCCCGAGTGTTCGAACGCGGGATTGCGGTCCAGAAAGGTCTGAACTTGCTCTTCGTTCTCGGCTGGCAGCACCGAGCAAGTGCCGTAGATGAGCCACCCGCCAGGTTTCACCAAGGTGCTGGCTTGCACCAAGATTTTCTGTTGGAGGGCGACCAACTCGCGAAGCCTGGCGTCGGTGAGCTGCCAGCGATGCTCGGGATGTCGGCGGAGCACGCCCATGCCGCTGCACGGTGCGTCGACCAGCACGCGGTCGGCTTGCAGGTTGCGAAGAGCGGCGGGCAGGGTGCCGCCGGTGAGAACGTAGGTTTTGACCCGGACCTTTGCCCGCTTTGCCCGCTCGCTGAGCTGGTGCAGTGCACCGGGACGGATGTCGGTGGCGATGAGTTGGACACCGGGCTGGGCCATGGCCAGGGTTTCGCAGCCGGCGCCGGCACAGTAGTCGACGACGATGCCCGTGGGCTCGACCAAGCTGGCGAGGAGTTGAGAGCCGGCGTCTTGGACCTCGAACACGCCGCGCTTAAACAGGGGCAGGGACTGGAGGTTGACCCGTTGGTCAAGGACAACGGCGCGCTCGGCGCTGGGGTGGACGTGGGCCGAGATGTTGTGGTGGGCCAGGGACTTGACCAGGCCGGCCGCGTTCGTGTGCCGGGGATTCGCCCGCAAGACGACCGGGGCCCGTTGGTTGCTGGCGTCGAGGAACGCGCGGGCGTCGTCGGCGGGAAAGGCGGCGGCCAGCTGGGCGGCGATGGCTGGACAGAACCCGCCGTGCAGAGCGATTCGGTCGGTGGCGTCCTCTAGCAGAGCCAATGCTTGGGCGACGGACGCGTCCCAGTCCTCGCAGGGCGAGAAATCGACGTCGCCCTCGAAGGCTTCGGCGGCCTGGACGGGCGGGAGCCCCTGGGTGACCAACCAGCCGAGCCAAAGCGCATCGGGTTGGTTGTTTGCCAGTAAGTGGCCGATCATGGACCCGTGACGCACCAACGCGTACAGGCCGTCGGTGAGCAGGCGTCGGTCGCGACTGTGAAGGCGGCGGCCGTGCTTCCGTTGAACGTACGCGAGCGTAGCCCCCGCTCGCTTGGGGTCGGATTTGGCTTGGGTGTAGGCGTCGACCGCGAGGGTACGCATCAGACCGGGCCCCGCTGCGCGCCGAACCGGTGAGGGGTGCGGGCTCAAACTACCAGCGCCACCAGGATGTGCGTGTAGGCTTGATGGCCCTCTCGACGCGTTCGTAGATGTCGAGCTCGGGATCGAGCTTTCGCGCCTTCTTAAGGTCGCGTTTTGCACCGGATGCGTCGCCGTTTACGGCCGCAAGGCGGGCGCGGTGCCCGAGGAGCTTGGCCGAGAACTCGACGTGGACGCCGCCGTAGTCGATCAGACGTTCGATCTCGTCGTCGCGGAGCTGTTGCTCGAAGCGGTCGCAGAGGTCTTCGGCGACGCTGATGGCGATCTTGATTGCGGTCTCTTCGCCGGAGCCGTGCTCGAGGACCTTGATGGTCTCGTCGAGGGCTTGGCCCTCGCGGGTGAGCTGCATCAGCAGCTGCGCCCGTCGGGCGCGGATGGTGAACTGGCGGGCGTCGAGCTTGAGCGCCTTGTGGTACGCGTCAGCGGCGGCGCCGGGGAATGCCCCGTGCTGGAGCTGCTGACCGTAGCTGGCCCAGGCGACGGCCGGGGGCGCGGTGGTTGACTCGACCCAGGCTTTGGAGTCTTCGAGGGCGGAGCCTTGGTCGCCGATGGCGGCCAAAATCCAGATGCGAAGGGCCCGTGCGGCGTCGCCTTTGCCCTGCTCGTTGAAGGCGGCGGCGGCAGTACATAGCTTGAGCGCCATTAACCGACGACCGGCGCGGTTAGCGATACGGGCGGTTTCGAACAGCGTGTGCTCGGGTGAGACCATAAAGCGCAGCTCGTCGTGCACTTGTTTGTCTTCCTCTCGGCTTAGGCCGCAGTTGGTGCAGACATCGTACTCTTGGCGGTCGCCACAGTTCACACATCGCCCGGGGATGAGCGGCATCATGGGAGCCATCCAGTCTTCCTCGGCGAGAGTGACCGTACAACTCTTGCACTGAAGCGTGTCGACGAGGACGCGCCCTTGACGGGAGCAGCTCCATCGGAGCTCAGAGGACTGACACTTGGGGCACGTTGGCTGCTGGCTCACGCGGTCCTTGGCCCTTTGGGGCGGCGAAAACTTTGCTCCCTAGAGTAGCCCCTCATGGGAATTCCCACCAGCACGCTTCGCCACAATGCAGACAAATCCTGGATGAATTTGAGTCGTGTACAGAGACCTTTCGATCTCTAGTGGGGCGCACGTCCAGAGGATGATCCTTGGACTGTCCTACGAGCGCGAGGTTGTAGAACGCTCCGGGTGAGCCAGCGGGGTGGCCTGCAGAGGTCTCAAAGGCTGTCGGCTGGAGGCAGATTTGGTACATGCGCTTGCAGTTCGTGACAACAACCCAATTTCTTTCAGGGAACAATGGGTCAAGCCAAGAGTCATCTCGGCCGAACTAAGATACTGACCACCTCTCCATCTCGATCGCGTTCTCGGACCACTGACCTTGCATCACCTGCCGCATTGGGCGACTGGGAAGCACGGTTATTCTGTAACCCGCGAGGAGAGATATGGCAGATCGCAACACTGGAATGCTCGGACTCATTGCCGCACAGCAAGAAGTTGGGCACTACCAGGAGCTCCTCTGGGAAGGCAAACTCGTCGACTATCTCGACATGGTCAAGCGTAACCCAGGTATCGCTCGCAACGCCTATCAGCGCTTGTTTGACCTGGTAGAGTCCTACGGTTTCGACGAATACACCGAATACAAAAAGACCATCCGTCGGTACAAGTTCTTCACCGATCCCTTCGACGATGGCGCCGACGCCATCTACGGCATCGATGTTCACTTGATGAAGCTGGTCCGGGTGCTGCACGCAGCGGCCCTCGGCTACGGTCCCGAGAAGCGGGTGCTGCTGCTGCACGGCCCGGTCGGCTCGGCAAAGAGCACCATTGCTCGGCTGTTTAAGAAGGGTCTGGAGGCCTACAGCCGCACCAACGACGGCGCGCTGTACACCTACGCTTGGAAGACCGAGGACGGCGAGGTGCCCTGTCCGATGCACGAAGACCCGCTTCGCCTGCTGCCCGACGCCGTGCGACCCGCCGTGCTCGCCGAGATTGGCGAGGGAAAATATCCGCTCCGTCTCGAGGGCGACCTGTGCCCAGTCTGCCGGTTCATGTGGCGCCAGGCCATGCGCGATTGTGATGGCGATTTCGTGCGTATGCAAGAGCAAATTATCGTGCGTCGCATGGTGCTCTCCGAGAAAGATCGCGTGGGTATTGGCACGTTCCAACCCAAGGATGAGAAGAATCAAGACTCCACCGAGCTCACGGGCGACATCAACTACCGCCTCATCGCCGAGTACGGTTCCGATTCCGACCCGCGCGCGTTCAACTTCGACGGCGAGTTCAATGTGGCTAACCGCGGCATCATCGAGTTTGTCGAGGTGCTCAAGCTCGACGTGGCGTTCCTGTACGACCTGCTGGGTGCCAGCCAAGAACACAAGGTCAAGCCCAAGAAGTTCGCCCAGACGCACATCGATGAGGTCATCCTAGGTCACACCAACGAGCCTGAGTTCATGCGTCTACAGAACAATGAGTACATGGAGGCCCTGCGCGACCGGACCATCAAGGTGGATGTGCCGTACATCACCAAGCCCAGCCATGAAGCGCGCATCTACGCGAAGGACTTCAACCGTCGCAAAGTAGCGGCCCATATTGCACCACATACCGTCGAAATGGCGGCGCTCTGGGCTGTGCTCACCCGCCTAGAGGTGCCCAGCAATCACAAGCTCACCCTCATCCAGAAGGCCAAGCTGTACGACTCTCGCCATGTACCTGGCTTCACCGAGGACCACGTCAAAGAGCTGCGGAAGACGGCAAAACGCGAGGGTCTTTCGGGTATCTCTCCTCGGTTTATCCAGGACAAGATCAGCAACGCTTTGGTCCGCGACCCCGATATCAAGTGCCTGAATCCGTTCATGGTGCTCAACGAGCTCGAGAGCGGTCTCAGCCATCACAGTCTCATCTCCAACGAGGACGACCGCGAGCGGTACCGCGAGATGCTGGGTGATGTGAAGGCCGAGTATGAGAACCTGGTCAAAAACGAGGTGCAAAAGGCGATCGCGGCAGACGAAGGGGCCCTGGCGCGCCTGTCGGGCAACTACATCGACAACCTGCGGGCCTACGTGCTCAAGGAGCGGGTGAAGAACACCTTCACCGGTCAGGCCGAGGAGCCCAACGAGCGGTTGATGCGGTCTATCGAAGAGAAAATCGACATCCCAGACAGCCGCAAGGACGATTTCCGGCGCGAGCTGATGAACTACATCGCGGCGCTCTCTCTCGACGGCAAGAAGTTCGACTTCACCAAGAACGAGCGGCTTCATCGGGCGCTCGAGCTCAAGCTCTTCGAGGACAGCAAGGACAGCATCAAGCTGACCAGTCTCGTCAGTCAATCCATGGACGCGGAGACCCAGAAGAAGATCGACATCGTGCAGACGCGTCTCATCGAGCAGCACGGATACTGTGACGTTTGTTCGCGGGATGTGCTGCAATACGTGGCCAGCATTTTCGCCCGCGGTGATGCACAGGCCGAGGACTAGGAGGGCCCATGCTGAACATCGACCGAGATCTGGGCCGCTTCAAACGCATCGTTAAAGGCCAGGTTCGCAAGGACCTTCGCAAGTACATGTCGTCGGGTGAACTCATCGGGCGCAAGGGCAAGGAGACCGTCTCGATTCCGTTGCACAAGATCGGAATTCCCCGTCTTCGCTTTGGTGAAAACAAGGAAGGCATGGGCCAAGGAGAGGGCGAAGAGGGCAGCGATCCGGGGCAGGGTCAGAAGGCGGGAGAGGCGGAGGGCGAGCACCTCCTTGAGGTAGAGATCACCGTCCAGGAGCTGGCCGAGATCATGGCCGAGGAGCTGGAGCTCCCGAGGATCGAGCCCAAAGGCACTCAATCGGCCAAGACGGCCAAGCACAAGTACAAGGGCATCGCCACCGAGGGACCCGAGTCGTTGCGGCACAATCAGCGCACGTTCAAGCGGGCGTTGAAGCGGCAGATTAGCGCAGGCACGTTTAGCCCCAAGCGGCCGGTGGTTATCCCTATCAAGGCCGACCGGCGCTACCGCAGCTTTGTGGTGGAGCAGGAGCCCCGCAGCTCGGCGGTCATCGTCTACATGATGGATGTGTCGGGCTCCATGGGCAAAGAGCAGAAGGAGATCGTTCGGAGCCAAGCGTTCTGGATCGACACTTGGCTGCGCCACAACTACGACAACGTGGACGCTCGGTTCGTCATTCACGACGCGGCGGCCCGAGAGGTGGACCGCGACACCTTCTTCCGCACCCGCGAGTCGGGCGGCACGCTCATCTCCAGCGCCTACAAGCTGTGTATGGAGATTTTGAAGAAGGATTACCCAGTAGATGACTGGAATATATACCCATTCCACTTTAGCGACGGCGACAACTGGAGCCAGTCCGACACCCGCACCTGTATGAAGCTTCTCAAAGACGAGATGCTGCCCATCGTGAACCAGTTCAGCTACGCCCAGGTGGATAGTCAGTACGGCTCGGGTCAGTTCATCAAAGACCTGAAGGAGAACTTCGCCGACCACGAGGAGGTGGCGCTGTCTCGGGTGGCCAACCGCGACGCCATCCTGGACTCCATCCGTGAGCTTCTTGGGAGGGGCAAGTAATGGCCCACATTCCCCACCGATTTCTGCGCGATGGTCGCGGTCTGCCGTCTCAGCTCGAAGAGGCCCGCGTGTCGATCAAGGCCTTGGCCGAGGGCTACGGACTGGACTTCTTTGAGACCATCTTCGAGATGTGCAGCTACGAAGAGATCAACATGCTCGCCAGCTATGGCGGATTCCCCAACCGGTATCCGCATTGGCGCTACGGCATGGAATATCTCGAGATGCAGAAGTCGTACGAGTACGGCTTGTCGAAGATCTACGAGATGGTCATCAACACCGACCCCTCCTACGCATACCTGATGGACTGCAACCTGATGGTGGACCAGAAGTTGGTGATGGCGCATGTGTATGGTCACGTCGATTTCTTCAAGAACAACCTCTGGTTTGCCCAGACCAACCGCAAGATGCTCGACCAGATGGCCAACCACGGCAGCCGGGTGCGAAAGATCATCGACCGAGAGGGCATCACCGCGGTGGAGGCGTTTATCGACGTCTGCCTGTCTATCGACAACCTCGTCGACCCGTATGCTGACCAGATCAAGCGGTCGCATACGTCTACCGAGGCCGACTACAAGGCCGCCGCCGCCGACCTCGATATCCCCAAGATGCCCGCCAAGGGCTACATGGACAAGCACATCAACCCACCGGAGTTCTTGGCCGCCCAGGCGCAGAAGAAGGTTGACGACCTCGCCAAGATGGCCAGCTTCCCCGAGGACCCCGAGCGCGACGTGATGGGCTTCATCCTCCAGCACGGCAAGCTGCCCGGCTGGAAGCGCGACATCCTGTCTATTGTGCGCGACGAAGCATTGTACTTCGCGCCTCAGGGCCAGACGAAGATCATGAACGAGGGCTGGGCCACCTACTGGCACACCTCGATGATGACCCGGGACATCCTCACCGATTCCGAGGTCATCGACTACTGCGACCACCACTCGGGCACCGTGGCCCAGCAGCCGGGGCGCCTGAACCCCTACAAGATGGGCGTGGAGCTTTTGCGAGATATTGAGCGCCGCTGGGACAAGGGGCAGTTCGGAAAAGACTGGTTGGACTGTAAAGATCCACGAGAACGAGCGCGGTGGGACACCGGCGCATTACTCGGCAAAGAGAAGCTCTTTCAGGTGCGTCATACCCACAATGACATCACCTTTCTCGACACCTTTCTGACGCCAGAGTTCTGTCGGGAGCAGGGGTTCTTTACCACCAAGTACGACAAGAAGGCCCGGTCGTGGGTCATCGACAGCCGCGAGTTCGCCGAGGTCAAACAAGGGCTGCTGGGCACGCTTGCGAGTCGGGGAACGCCGCGGGTCTACGTGGTCGACGGCAACCACAACAACCGCGGGGAGCTCCGGCTGGCGCACGCCCATGAGGGCAAGGACATTCAGCTCGACTGGGCTTCGATGACCCTGCAGAACCTCACCGCAATGTGGGGTCGGCCGGTCCACCTCGAGACCTTCTTGGACGGCAAGCCCATCCTGGTGAGCTGCGATGGAACCGAAGTCACCCGCGAAGACCGGCCTACAGGAGAGCTCGACGAAAGTGAGTAACGACCTAGATAAAGCGCTCGATGCTCTCGAAGGCCCAGGTGTCATCGAGGTGCGAGAGGTCGGCGGCAAGACCCGCGTAGAAGTGGTCGAGTCGGATCGGCTGGGCGTTCGGGTACGGGGCGTGCACGTGGGCCACAACGCCCGTGACATGCGACGGGTGGCCGAGGTGCTGCCCGATCGGATCCATGCGCTGCCGGGTAAGTTGATGCCGGTCGAGGTGGCGCCGATATTGGGTGGCGCGACGCTCAGAACGCGTCCCGAAGACATGCGCCGCGAGCGGTTCTTCGAGGTAAAAGTTCGAGAAGATGGCACCGATATTCGGCGGTATCAAATCTCTGCGGGCGAGCGAAAGTCGAAGGAATGGACGCTGACACGCGAGCAACTTCACGATTTGGTCGACGAAGTTCGTCGGCCGATCGACGACGAATAAATCCAAGCGGAGCGGTCTCTGATTCGGAGTGGGTAGACTGCCTGAAAGGGCTTCTTGAGCGGCGCGTTGTTCGGTGAACTAACCCACGCTTGCGAGGCGTAATCCGAGTGTGGTTGGCATCTGGTGTCTGGTGCGGCTAAGCCGTCCACGCGAGGAAACCATGACCCACTACGACCTGTTTAATGGCGACGCCGACGGCATCTGTGCACTCACCCAATACCGCCTGGCTTTTCCCGCCGAGTCGGTGCTGGTCACGGGTGTTAAGCGCGACATCAACCTGCTGAAGCGGGTCGAGGCCAAGCCCGGCGACAAGATTGTGGT
>JAACDH010000297.1 GCA_009936995.1 Rhodobacterales bacterium | reverse complement strand
TCGGGCCAAGGTCGAGAAGCACAGTGACACGGTGGCGGCCTTGATGGTCACGTACCCGTCTACCCACGGTGTTTTCGAGACGTCGATCGTCGAGGTCTGCGAGATTGTGCACGGCGTCGGCGGTCAGGTGTACATGGATGGCGCCAACATGAACGCCATGATGGGCTTGTGTCGACCCGGCGACTTCGGTGCCGACGTTCTACACCTGAACCTCCACAAGACCTTCGCGATCCCCCATGGCGGCGGTGGTCCGGGTATGGGACCCATTGGCGTAAAAGCGCACTTGTCTCCTTATCTTCCTAGTCACAACGTGGTCGACATGGGAGGCCCTGGCGACGCGACGACTCGACAGGGGGCCGTCTCGGCGGCGCCTTGGGGTAGTCCCAGCGTGTTGCCCATTACCTGGGCCTTCATCGCTATGCTTGGCCCTGTGGGGCTAAAGCGATCTAGCGAAGTGGCCATTCTCAGCGCTAACTACATCGCCAAGCGACTCGAAGGTCACTACGACGTGGTGTACCGAGGCGAACAGGGCAGGGTCGCCCACGAGTGTATCCTCGACACCCGACCGTTCAAGGCGGACGGTGTTGTGGTCGACGACCTGGCCAAGCGCCTGGTGGACTACGGCTTCCACGCACCTACGATGAGCTTCCCGGTGGTTGGAACGCTCATGGTCGAGCCCACAGAGAGCGAGCCCCTCCAAGAGGTCGATCGGTTCATCGAGGCCATGCTGTCCATCCGCGAAGAGATTCGGGCCATCGCCTCGGGTGCCAGCGACGCCGAAGACAACGCGCTGAAGAACAGCCCTCACACCTTGGGCGTCATCTGCTCCGACACCTGGGAGCACAAGTACTCTCGGTCTCAAGCGGCTTTCCCGATGGACCGTCTGCGAAGCCACAAGTACTGGCCTACAGTGGGGCGAATCGACAACGCCTATGGCGATCGCCACCTGATCTGCAGCTGTGACGCGTGGCCGTCAGATAGTTAACGCGGGTTGGGATGGCGTTCTCCCGATCTTCGTGGTCGGGGAAAAGCATCAACGCCAGCTGCGTCCTAGGCGGTCATGAAGTACTCAAGGTTCTGACGACGCTTGGCGTGACGCAGCTTCCGGAGCGCTTTGATCTCGATCTGGCGGATGCGCTCACGGGTGAGGGCGAAGCGGGAACCGATCTCTTCGAGGCTGTAATTGGTGGGCTCTCCGATGCCAAAGCGCATGCGGATGACCTTCTCCTCGCGGGGCGTCAATGACGCAAGCACGTCGTTGATTTGATTGCGGAGATCGGCTTCTTCGACGCGATCGCAGGGCTGCTCGGCATCGGGATTCTCGATGAAGTCTATGATGGTCGAATCAGAGTCGTCGCTGACCGTAGCGTTAAGGCTCATGGGCTCGCGGGTGATCTTCAGCAGACCTTCGACCTCTGTGACCGTGATCTCAAGGCGGGCGGCGACTTCACCGAGGGTGGCCTCACGACCGAGCCGTTGGAAGAGCAGCCTTTGCGTCTGATGAACCCGGTTCACCACTTCCAGCTTGTAGATGGGGATGCGGATGGTACGGATCTGGGACTCGATGGCGCGGATGATGGACTGGCGAATCCACCAAGAGGCGTAGGTGGAGAACTTAAAGCCGCGGGTGTAATCGAATTTCTCGACGGCCTTCATCAGGCCGATGTTGCCCTCTTGGATGAGGTCGGAGAGGGGCAGGCCGCGGTAGATGTACTGTTTGGCGATGCTGACCACAAGGCGGAGGTTGGCCTGAATCAGCGCGCACTTGGCGAGCTCGGCGTCAGAGCCACCGTCTTCGATACGCTTGGCAACCTCGACTTCGTCGGCGGCAGAGAGCAACGGAATGGCGCCCATGCTCCGCAGGTACTTGTTGAGCAGCTGCCCTGAATCGTCAACGGCCTTCGATTTGGAAGCGGTCATCTTTTTAGCGGTAGCGGATGCCATCTGCGTCTCCGGGCCAGTGCGACTGACCAAAAGAACTGCAACTATTGTGCCAGCAGTAGATTTCCCTGGGAATAGGCTGTCATGACACTTCACAGCAGGCGTTTAGTGATGCTCGACCTCCAAAAAGCGACAAGGGTGTCGTACTAGAACTCTGACTGGCTGTAAGCTACATCGGACGATGTCAAAGATTCTTGGACACCTTGCGGCAGACGTTTGACGACAGCGAATTTTTGGATACCCAGAGCGCGCGGCTGGTAGGGTCGAACAAAACGGAGGCTATGGTTGATCGAATATGCAATGACCGGCGGACCGGTGATGGTCCCCATCGCCCTTTGCTCCCTGATCGCATTAGCGACTTTTCTCGAACGCATGTGGACGCTGCGCCGCGAGAAGGTTGTACCGGGTTCGTTCTCCTCCGAGTTGGTAGAGCTCGTTCGTCAAAAGCGATGGGGTGATGCCAAGGCCCTATGCCGCAAATGGGACGTCGCCGCTTCTCGCGTGGTCGAGGTTGCGCTCGAGGTACGCAGCCATAGTCGGTCCGACATTAAAGAGCGGCTCGAAGAGGTGGGTCGACGAGAAGCGGCCGAGCTTGAGAGCTACATCCCGGTCTTGGGCACCATCGCAGCCATCGCTCCGCTTCTTGGCCTTTTGGGTACGGTCGGCGGCATGATTCTCACCTTCCAAGTCATCGAGACCCAAGGTAACGTGACCAATGTGGGCGATCTTGCCGGCGGTATCTCCCAGGCTCTTGTCACTACCTTCGCGGGCTTGTCGGTCGGTATTCCCGCGGTCATGGCAAATCGCTATTTGCTCGCCCGGGTAGACAACATGCTCCTGGATCTCGAAGAACTGTCCCTGGGTGTGCTCGATCTGCTGACAATGTCCGCCGACGAGGAGAGCGCATGAGGTTCGGTGCAGCCCGACGCGCCGATCCCATCCTGGACGTCACTCCGATGATCGACATCGTCTTTCAGTTGGTGCTGTTTTTCATGGTGTCGACTCAGTTTGTCTCGTCGCCGGGCATTCAGGTCGACTTACCGCGCTCATCGGCCCAAACGGTGCTCACAGATGAGGCTCATGTCAACATCTGGATGACCACAAGCGGTGCGGTATACGTCGACGATGTGGTGGTCGACACCCCAGAGCTTCAGCGAATCCTAAAGGCCAAAGGCAAGGCAGACCCTCGAACAACCGTGGTGCTCAAGGCCGATCAGGGCGTTCCCCATGGCCGGGTGGTAGGCATCATGGACATGGCCCACAACTATGGTCTAAGCAACCTGGCGATCGCGACCGACCCCGGAGCCGACGACGGAGAGTAGGCGAACTACTCGAACCGGTAGAGGGTAGCGCCTTCTTGGCCCCAACCCAGCTCTTCGGCCACCATGCGCTCTAAGATGACCGGGTCTCTGTCTGCGAGGTTTAGTTCGCGTAGTAAGCGCTGGTTGTCGCGCTCTACCGACGCGAGCGCTTCATTTTGAACCCGAAGGTCTTGCCCGAGACGCCAGCGCACGTTCATGCCGTTGTCGCCAAACACCGCTGCGACAAGAATTCCGGCGAGTACAAGCGCAGGAACGATAGCAAGCACGATGCGATGGAAGAGCTTGTTGGACAAGGGGCGCAGGGGGCAGGGGGAGGAGCGGGCTTGGCAGACGGGGAGGCGTGCTTTGCGGGGAGATTGGAGGCCCTAGAACGGGCCGCCGGAGGCCACTGGAAACTAACAGCGGGGATCCGCATTGCAAAGGGGAACAGACCTCCATCGGATCACATCATTGGATCTACCTGGACTTCCGATCAATCGAGGAATATCCTGTTGAACGCCACCAGCTGGCGGGCAACGGGGCACGGGGCTCGAAACCGGTTTTTTTCCGTGGCTTTGGTGGGCGATTTTTGGGCGAGTCCAAGTTAATTGGGCACATGAATACTCAATGGCTCACAGATGCGTCGACCGATGTCCCCATGATCCTTCGGGTCGTTGTAGGGCTCGTGGGCGGGCTCGTGCTGGTAGCTGGTGCGCGTTGGTATCGCCGAACGCTTTCACTCACGGCTTTCGCGGTTGGGGCGATTGGCGCCGGACTGGCGGCGAACAAGGTGGTGACCTTACTCCATCTGGCCGAACAACAGATGATGATTGTGGGCTTGGCTTCTGCGATCGGTGGCGCCACGTTGGCGGGCATGACGAAATTCGCGCACAAGATCGCGCTTGCAGGTCTAGGGGCGCTGCTCGGGCTCACCGTGGGGGGCGCGGTTGTGGCTCAGCTGGCCGCTGTGCCGCCGGTCACGATTGTCCTGGCCACTGTGCTAGGGGCGCTTGTGTTCCCCTGGATTTACGATCAGCTACTCAAGGTGCTCACGCCGGCTGTTGGCGCGGTGTTGGTTGCTTGGGCGGTCGGCCACCCCGAGCATCTCGGTCTGTTGGGCGGACTTTGGTTTGTCGGCGTGGCGCTGCAGATAAGAGGGCCAAGCTCCAGCCGAAGAGACGACGATGAAGACGGGTGAGGTGATCGCCCACCGTTTTCGGGTCACTGGCGGGGCGATTGGGCGCGGCGCCAGCGGTGTGGTTTGGCCCGCAGTCGAGATCGAAACGGAGAGGTGTGTGGCGCTTAAGCAGCTCCACAGTCATCTGGTTTCTCAGCCATTAGCGATGGCACGGTTGCGTGTAGAAGCATCTACGGCGGGTCAGGTGCAGCACCCTCACGTGCTGTCGGTGCTCGGCTTGTGGCACCACCGGGGCCCCGATCTGCTGGTGTCAGAGTACTGCGATGGTCCGGCCCTCGAAACACTTCCTGCCCATGCCCAAGATGTAGCGCTCGCCTTCGCGTATCAGGTCGCGACTGCCCTCGAAGTCGCTCACCTGACCGGGCGAGTGCACGGCGATGTGCGTCCTGGAAATGTGTTGATTGGGCCGGATGGTGCCATGCTATTCGACTTTGGAATTGCTACGCTGCTGCAGAAGTTTGATGTGATAAAAGATCAATTCCGCCCTGGTCAAACGGCGCCAGAGGTTCAGCAAGGGGCGCCGCGCTCGGTCCGTTCCGACCTCTACGGTGTCGGTGTGGTGCTGTTCTTTGCGCTCTATGGCCACATGCCCTTCGACGGACCGACGCCGTTTGCGATCGTCGGCCGCCAACGACAGGGCGTGCCCGATGTTTCGCGACAAGCGAAT
The DNA here is from genome assembly GCA_009936995.1 of Rhodobacterales bacterium. Classification (GTDB taxonomy): domain Bacteria; phylum Myxococcota_A; class UBA796; order UBA796; genus JAACDH01. Next base: position 2,725 of record JAACDH010000297.1, on the reverse strand, counting down.
GGCGTGGCGGCGCTCTTGCGCGACTTGCTACAGCCCAATCCGGTGCAAAGGCCGCGTTCGGTGACCGCGGTGATCAAAGCGCTAGAGCGGCTTCGACGCTCGCCGAACCGGGTCATTTCTCTGGGCAAGAACTGGCTGGCTCCCACGCGATTTCGACGAAGTTGGATTGTGCACGGCATCGATCCGCAGACCCGCGCTCCAGCAGTGTTCGCCCAGGCGTGCACGGCTGGTTCAGCCCATGCAATGGTCAAGCGGCTACGTAGTGAAGGGTGGGAGGCCGAGCGCACGAAAGAGGCGCTCTCGTTCGGCGATCTAGTTTGGGCGACAGCGCTGGGGCTGGTGCTGTCCGTTCCGTTCAACATCCTCGGCGGGTTGGCGGGCGTCGGGTTGGGGCTGCGATGGCGATCCAACGACATCGAGCCGAGAATTTTGGAGGCGCTACCTCAACTATCCGTACCGATGCCGCCGTTGGAAGTGAAGGGCAGCCACGAAGAGCCGCTGGTGGCTGGGCTACTCATGTTGCTGATGGTGCCGTTGATGTTGTGGTGGCCAATGTTCGCGGTGCCCCCCGGCGTTGCGCTACTGGCCCTGACCGTGAGCGCTTGGCGTCGACCACAGCCTGACGCCGCACCGGTGTTGACGGCGCGAGTGTCTTTTGCAATCGCCGAAACCGAGCGATTAATTGAACAGCGGAAAGTGGGCCTAGATGCTCAACTTGTACTTCAAGGGGAGTGCCGCGAGGTCGAGATGGCTTGGCGTCATGGCAGCTTGAACTCGGATGAGGCGCTCCTTCGCGTGGAAGCCTTGTCCTCACGGGTGCGAACCCTGCCGGGATCCACTTGACGTTCGTCACAAACTGGCGGACGATGCGCTTGACCCGACGTCGGCGTACCATGCCCTCGTCCCACTGGAGTGAAAATGATCGAGCTGGCTCTGTCTCTCGGTTGTAGCGCGTTTTGCTGCCTCATCGTCATCGCGGTCATCGGCGGCGGTGTGTTCATGATGATGCGCGGAGGCGATTCGGAGGAGGCTCCTGCGCCCGCAGCTACGCCCGCCGAGAAAGAAACGCCTAAGGTCGAGAAGAAGCCCGACCCGCTCCCGGCAGTCGATGGCCTAGCGCCTTCTGATTTCGACGACGACGAGGACATGGCCACGGTGGTCGCGCCGCCTCCGCCCGGAGTCATGGACGCCCTGGCCGATGCGCCTCCACCCCTTCCGCCGGCGCCGCCCAAGGCACCCGCGGCGCCCAAACCGCCACTCGAAGCCACCGAGGATAGCCCAAAGCGCCCTCAAATGCCATCTTTGTCCGATGCTCCGCCGCCGCCTCGCAAGGCGCCGATGCGGTCTTCGGGTCAAACCATCATCGCGTTTGATGACGATGACGACGACGATGATTTCTAGGTCGCGTTTGTTTCGCATCCCGAGAGAGAAGGCCTAAAAATGGCGTCTACACATTGGCCCACGAACGAGACTACACTCTCGCTTGTCGGGCCTTCTGTTTTGGAGTGGGCCAACGGCCTGTTCAGCAACAACGTACAAGATCTACCGATCGGTGGCTGGCAACGAAACGCAATGCTGGACGAGCGAGGTCGGGTACAAGGGCTGATGAGTTTAGGGCGCACCGCTGGGTCTACCCTCGTATTGGTTCTCGAGGGACAGTCGTTCGAACAGTTTGAAGAGCGTTACCGGATGCACGCGCTCCTCGACGATGTCGAGATCGAGCCGTTGGATTGGCACGTTCATACAGTTCAAGGCGCGATTCCCGACCTTACGGCGTTTCGGAATTCGGGTGGTCACGTGGTTCCACGTAAACTCAGTCTTCAGGGCGGCGTAGATCTGCTCGGAGCGTCTGATTGGATCGCGGCGGTCATTGGCGACACACCGATTGCGCCGCCGGATGTGCGTGAGCAGCTGCGTATTCAGGCAGGTATCCCAGTTTGGCCAGATGATTTCAGCAGTAAGAATCTCTCTCATGAAATGCGGATGCGCGACGACTACTTGGCCTTCGATAAGGGCTGCTACGTAGGCCAAGAGACGGTGATGCGGGTAGACGTGCGTGGGCAAGTCCGCAAGGAGCTACGCGGTATTCAGCTGATGTCCGAGCCCCAAGACGCCGACGTGTACTGCAACGCTCGCAAAGTTGGCGTGCTCACCTCCTCTGTGGCGCATCCCAAGCTGGGATGGATTGGCCTGGCAGTCCTTAAGGACGAGGCCGCCGTGGGGGCAACCGTCCAACTGGGCCAGGTCCACGGAACGGTCGTCTTGTTGCCCTTCGAGGGATAGATGTACTCGTCGAAGAGCCACGAACATCGGGTTGTAACCGTCGCCGAGCGCCGCTAGTTGGGTGTTGCCGATGTGCTCATTCGTGCCGAACATCAGCTTCGGGCGCAGGGGCTGACCGGAGCCACAGCGTTCGAGCAGCGGTTGGTGGCGATCAGGCGGCGATTAGGCGACGACGTACCCGCAAATAGTCGCCTTGACGCGCTGTTGCTTGAGCTTGATCTCACCGAAGAGATCGACTTGCTGGGCTTGGCTTATGAACGGTTCTTTTCGGACTTATTTAAGGGTAAACGAGGACAGTTCTTCACTCCACGACCCCTGGTTTCCCTATTGCTCTCGCTTCTCGAGCTGCAGCCCGGCGAGCGTGTCCTCGACCCAACGTGCGGCACCCGCGGGTTCCTGGTCGGTGCAGCCCGCCAGGGAGCCCTAGGCCCGGGCATTGAAC
>JAACDH010000296.1 GCA_009936995.1 Rhodobacterales bacterium | reverse complement strand
GCGAACGGAAACGCGCATCTTTCATACTTCACTCTTCGCAGCTTTGACCAAGAGGTCGAATCATCCGCTAGAGACTCTGGACAAGGTGGAGGCGATCACGTTTCTGGGCATCTGGAGCCGACTTCGGCTGGTCGGCAAAGATGGATCCAGCACCTCGCTAAGCGTAGGCAATGCAGCGGATGTGACCGCCATCGCCAGGTGGCTCAACCAGAATCTTGAGGATCTGCACACGGACGACGAGGCGGACGTTGTCGTTCCGGAGGCCATTCGGCGAATGCTGGTTTCAGCACGAGCGCGTAGTGAAAGCCAGTAGGTCCATCGATACGGTACGTCGTCGATAGAAAAATCCCCTGTAGGCCGCCGCCGATGACCCTTCATTGGACTGTTTCAGCCATTGTAGCCACGCCACATACGCCACATACGCCACATCCGATTTTGGGCTGTTGCGATGCGACCGTGGCGGACGCCTGTTTCTTCCCGCGTTGCGAAACCTGGCCTGGTGCACCGCAAACGCCTCTAAAGGCAAATGCACGCATTCAGAAAAGGCACCTCGAACAATTCTCTGAAAGAAAATTTCCAGCGTTCTCGGATCCGGAATGCTACTTTTGCGACGCCTCCAGCGGTGGTGAGACGACTGTTGGGTAGAGGTTCACCGGACCATTCACGAGGTTTCTCGAAAACCTGAGGAGTAGAACAGGTTGACGAAAGGGGAGAAACAAGTCCCGATAGAATCGTCGACGGACCACCAGTTCTACCCATTGTATCCTCAGGCAATGCTGACTTCCGGGCGCAGGAAGGTCGTTCGGCTAGTGAGCCTAGACCGCTACGAGTCGGAGTACAGCATTGAACTGGAACCTCTCCGCGAGGGACTAGAAGGGAAGGAGGCGCTGGCGTCGCACCTCGATTTTCATGTGCATCGGTTCGTGAAGGACTACGCGCGGGTTGGTCACCCAGGAACCATTCACGGACTCGATCTCGGCGAGCTGGAGGCCAGCCTCGAACCTGGCTTGACGGACGTCGTAATTCTGACCAACATCTGGAACACGGACTTGTTGCGGGTTCTCAGCCAGGCGTTGAAGCAGGCCAACCCGAAGTTGACCGTCATTGTCGCAGAGCGGCGAAGAAATCGGCCAGACACTCCCAAGCTCGCCGAGATTCCATTTGCGGACTACCTCTTGAGTTCAGTCGACTTGGCGTCGTTCTCTACGGTTCTGCAAGGACTCTTGGAGGGAGACCTCTCGCGGGTGGAATTGTTCTCGTGGCGGCTGAAAGACGATTTGGTCGTTCGCTCTGATATCGGCTCGGCCGAAGTTGAAGCGCTTCGTGCGGAGAACTGGCTGGCTGATTTGCGCGCGTGGCGAAAAGAGGATCGGTCTTCAGGGAAGATGCTAAGCCGTTTCATCAAGGGGTCTTGGTCGGTCATTCGATCCATTTCCCAGGTGCTTTCCGAAGAGTACGACTTTCTCGCGGAGCGCATCAATGCGCGTCTTCGTCGCGAGCGCTACGTTGACTTGAAGTTACCGTTTCTACTGCTGGGTCCGGTCTTCGCCATGTCCTGGTCCAGTCGAGTCACCGACGCGCTTGGACGCCTCTTCGAGAATGATTATTTTCCGGGATATATCGCTGGAAAGACACGGGAGACATACTACCTGTGGCGGGCAGTGGAGCTGGGGCAGGTCGTAGAGGTTGAGGAGGACGGATTCTATGTGGGCGGTAAACGCGTGTCTGGAACTCCCAAGCTCTCGGCGTTTATTCGCAGCCGTGGAGTGATCTCGGTCACGATCAATGAGTACTTCTCTCCGTTGTACTTTTACAGCGACTCCCGCTTTTTGGTCCCAGTAGTGGTTGTGCAGCTGGCAATCGTGATGAGCTTCGCGTACCACGTGGGGCCCTTCATACAGCCGTCTGCTGGCTGGATTCTTTGGCTTACTCCCTGGAATGCCTGGTTGTTTGTCGTTCCGTTCTATGTCGCTCTCTTGGGGTGGACGAGGGAGAGGGACGAATTTATAACGCTCTGGCAGGTAGACCAGGTCGACGTGGATATTCAGGCCGAGGTCGTGCCCAAGGGGCACTTTACGGTGGTGTTCAATCCGAACATTATTTTTTGCGGCTCGCGGAGCTACAATGGTCTGTTCATGCATGAGAAGGCTCACGTCGCCTATGGGGCGTCCGAGTCGGCAGCTTGGACGATCCAGACGGCTCAGTTCACGCGCGGCCTGCTCACGCTTTCGGTCATGGATATGAATGTCGTCGGCCGGGTCGCAGAGAAGCTGGACCTCTTGGTTGGTTTGGCGATCACTGTGGTTCGGACGCTGATCTTCAACATCGTGGCGGTGGCCTACTTGTTTGGCTTCAAGCGAAACTGGTTCGAGCCTACGGAGCAGCGCTTCCGGCACGCCACGATGGATGTCAGTGGCCACCTTGACCACCTGGGCTCGGAGGGTGTGTCTCACGCCTACTGCTCAAGCAATGGTGTCAAGTGGTACGACGACCTGTTCGTGATCGCGCGGGTTCAAGCAGCGGACGATGTGGCCTACCGCATTGCTTGTGTCCTGGTCAATGAACCCATCATTCAGAAGGTCTTTACGGTCTATGAGAGACAGTTTCTAAGGGCGTCTCTTTTTTATGAGATAGGGGTGGTCTGCGAGAACCTGGGCAAACTTCATGAAGCACAGCGCTTCTACATGGCCGTCATCGACGTAGGAGAAGGACTCGCGACCTTCCCGGCCGGAAAACGCATCTTGGGAAATCTGCTGGGGCTGTTGCAGCCAGACAACGAGACCATCGTCCAGACCTTCTGCCGATTGGCCCGCGGCCGGATGGCGTTGATGCGGGGCAACTAGCGCTGACATCGCTGGGGAAGCTCCGACTCGGTCTTGTGGAGGGTGGACGCCGCAGCGGAGCGTTCCGATGAACTAGGGGGCGAGGTTTGGACAGCTGGCCCGGCGATGCGCGGCACGGGTGACCATCTCGTCCCACTCGTTCAGGCGATAGGTCTCGACCAACCCAGAGACCTGCTGCACATACTTGGGGTCGGTCGCGTAGGTGGGGGCGACCGTAGCGAGGAACAGGGGCCAGTTCTTCCAGTGCTCTCGTGCCTTGGCATAGCGGGGGGCTGTCGCCAGAAGTCGGTCGTGGTGCGCCACACTATCACTGTAATTTTCGTAGCGTCGGAACCGCTCCTTGGACTGCTTAGAGCGGCCGGACACCACCTCTGTGGTGGAGAGATTCACGCCGTCCGGGTGGCTGCCGGATTTGATTCCAAACAGGTTCTTGTGACGCGTGGCCAGGCCCGAGCGCCCCCAACCCGACTCGAGGACCGCCTGGCCCACAGTCACTGAGGGCGGGATGCAGTGCTCGATAGCAGAGGTGAGCGCGCCCGGCGCCACAGACACCAGAAAGGCGCGTCGATGGTCGTCGGGCCAGCGGGACTCGATGTCCTCGATGAGCGCCTCCGCTCCAGCGCGATGCGCCTCCTCGTCCGAGCTCGACAACATCTCCTCGGGGTCTGCGGGCAACGCCACGGCCCCGTCGAACGGGTTGATCCATATTTCGGCGTCCGCCTCTGCGAGATCCTGCGTCGCGAGGTCTTGCGCCTCCGCTGGAGACCCCCGGCTCATCCAGGCATGAGTGATGCCGGTCAGCGTGTAAATGAGCAGGGTCGTCGCGAACAAGACCAGGGATACGCCGCCGGCAAGTCGCGTGAACTGAAGTTGGACAGAGGGGCGCATTGGGCAGGGGGGGGGGGGGGGGGGGGGGGGTGGGGTATCCTCCCTTGATCCTTTCGGTCGCAGATTGCCAGTTTGTAACACTATCTGCATCGGGCGATGCAGTAGGAGCGGCGCCGAGCGTTATCGCCGGAAGGCGGCAAGGGTACGTAGATTCTTTTCAGCAGCGGATTTTAGGCAGTATAAAAGCTCGTTTATACAGTCTTATCACGCCTCGTCTGTTTTCGACAGCCGTCGCCCACAGCCCGCTCGACCGCTGTGCTCCGTCCGGATGCCGTTGGAATTGTACGGAGGGTGGTCGGGTGGTTAAAGGTGGCGTCTTCTGAACCACACTGGAGCGACGGTGGCTATTTCCCGTATAAACGACATCAGTACCGACCTCGAAGACGTGCCCGAGCTCTCTTGGCGAATGGCCGACAGCGGGCACCAAAACAGCTTGCCCAGTGGCTTTAAGGCGTTGATCCGACAAAGCTACGCCGACCTTGTGCCGCTCATTCTGCCGGTCGCGCCCGACGTCGCCTACCAACGCGCGCACCGTCTTGCCCTGCATTGGCCGCGATGGACAATGGTCCGTGCCGACGCCGACGCCGGCGTACTCGAAGGCTACGAGACCACCCGGCTGTTCCGTTTTAAAGACGACTTCGTGATTCGATTTCGAGCGGAAGGAGACGGCGCTCGCATCGATATGCGCAGCAAGAGCCGACTGGGCAAGAGCGATCTGGGCGTAAATGCCAAGCGCATCCGGGCCTTCTTCGAGGTCCTCCGGTCTGTGGACGATGTCCATCCGCGTTGATGCTTCGATGGCTGATGACCCAGTGGATCGCCGGCGAGACGTCGGAGCATGAATGGCTAGGCTAGGCCTGTGGGCTGGGGCTGGACTTCTTGCCCTGCCAGCCGGGCTCACGGATATCCCAGACAAGGCCTACCGCCTGCAATACGCGCAGAATGTAGTAGGTGATGTCGATCTCGTACCACGCCAAGCCTTGGCGACAGACGCTTTGGTCGTGGTGGTGGTTATTGTGCCAGCCCTCGCCCAGGACTAAGATGCCCATCAGCCAGTTGTTTCGGCTTTCATCCTTGGTTTCGAATCGGCGGGTGCCCCAGACGTGGACGACGGAGTTCACGGCCATGGGGAGATGCAGGCCGACCAATGTGGACCAGATGAAGCCGACGAAAAATACCGACCAGCCGAAGAAGTACCAGATAGCGAAGCCCAGGGTGTATCCGGGAACCATCCAGAACTTCTCTTGAAGTACCAGCTCGGGTTGTTTGAGCAAATCGCGGGCGACGTTTCTCGGGTTGTCGGCCTTAAGAGACCATAACCAGCCCATATGAGAATGGAAGAAGCCGTACTTCAAAGGCGAGTGCGCGTCTTCGTCTTGGTCCGAGAAGCGATGGTGGTCGCGGTGGTGAGTGGCCCACCAAATGGCGCCGCGTTGGAGGCTGGTGGAGGCAATCATCAACAGGATGAACTGGAACCAGCGGCTAGTTTTGTAGGTTCTGTGGGCGAAATACCGATGGTACACCGCGGTGGTTCCGAACATGCGCAGGAAGTACAGTCCAAACGCGATGGCGACGCCTTCCCAGGTGATACCGAAGTAGATCGGCCCCAGCGCGAGGACGTGGAAGACCACGAGCCCGAACTGGCGGAAGGTGCGAATCGGGAAGGCCACTTGTTCTGGACCGGCGTGCCGTTGAGCCTGGGGCAGGGTGACAGCGTGCTCTTCGGCGGGTACGGATATCGCGACTGAATCGCTCATGGAACGGACGTCCTCGTGAATGACAGGGTCTCACAAGGCCAGAACAGGCCTAGGATTGCAAGCCAGAACTACACGGGAGGCGATTCGCCGGGCATCAGGTTTACCCGTCTGTTTTAGTGTGTTGATTGGTCATCGTCACGACCCAAAAGGCAAAATGCGTATGCGGTGCGCCAAAGCATGCGTTTAATCGGCTCATTCATCACGGCCTAGTCTTTGATTTGATGCCAAATGCCCTCCGTTAATGGGCCCGGTTCGGTGCCGAGGGTCGACACGATGCTGGCGGTAACCCAGGGGACCTGCAACAATGGACCTGGAAGCGCACCGTAGCCGAGTAGCGACTTAGGGCGTTTGCTCGCAGGCATCCACCGCGGTCCAGGCCTGCTTGATGTAAGTTTGGCTGCGGCGTCGCCAGCCGTCTCGAGCGTCCTCAGCCTGTGCACTGGTGACGAAAGGTGGAGGAGTAACGACGAGATAGCCGGGGTTGAGGCCCGGTAGGCTCGCGGAGTCGAGGGTGAGCAGCTCGCCAGGCTGTCGGCGCATTAGCCGTCGCCTTCGGGCGTCGAGTACTTCAGCATCATCGTCCGTGTCTGGGGCGAGAATGAGCAGCCAGCCGTCTTCGCTGATGAAGCGCCACAATCCTTCTTCGGCCAACAGATTTCGCGCGGCGTGTCCTTTGTGTAGCACCCAGGCGTCGTCGTTCCAGGTCCACGTGCGTTGGTCGGGTCCGGCTTCACAGGCGTCTCTGCTGCCGGTTCTGTGGTGGCTAGCGACCACCGCCCAGTCCTCTTCGAGAGGAGTTAGGCGCCAGTTAGAACCAGAGAAACCGCCCAATAGCCGAGGTGGAGCTGGCGTCTGCAGCACCTGCTGTCGCCAGCCCTGGGGCGTGGCGCGGCGCAGAATGATCTCGGAATGAGTGATGGTATCAGCCTTTCGGTCGACGGCGAGGACAAGTCGGACAGGGCTGCTTTCTCCGCCTAGAACCGTCTCTTCGCGCCACGTTGGCTCGGTGTCGCAGTCACCTACTGGCGTTAAGCTCCACGGAAGTCGCGTGAGCAGATGGTAGCTGGGTGCGCTGCCCTCGTGTCGTCCGACGGTCAGGGCGATGCTCTCTTCGTAGAGGGTGCATCCGCGAATCTGTGGATTGGACACCCGGAGGATGTGGGCGGACCAAGACGCATCTTGCCAAGGTTCGTCGAAGGTGACCAGGACGTCTTCCTGTTCGCAGAGTGCGGAGAGCGCGACGCGGAGGTTATCGTCGGTGTGGGGCGAGGCGAGGGCCAGCCCCGGGATGAGCCAGGGGTGGGTCTGGGACACGCGGGACTCGTCGATCTTCGCCTCGATCAGTATAGACTGGGCTTGAATCGGGTCGCAGACCACCGGGGCCGCGTGGGCCAGGGCCGCGAGCAGCACTACCACTTGGTCACCGCCAAACGAGCGCCGTAGTGGGGGACGCCGTCCACGTGGGTGGCCAGCGGAGCCATCTGCCAATGACCGCCGATGCGAGAAGGCGTCCAGGCCAGATCGCGTGTTCCTCCGTTCTGAATCCATTTTGTGCCCAACG
>JAACDH010000039.1 GCA_009936995.1 Rhodobacterales bacterium | reverse complement strand
CGTAACTGAGGGCGAGGGCGATGACGATGGCGATGGCGTCCCCAACTACCTCGATCCGCTCAATGATGGCGACGCCGGCGATGGCGATGGCGATGGCATCCTCACCGGTGACGAGAAGGACATTGGCTCCGACCCCAGCGACCCCGACACCGATGGCGACGGCGTAGATGATGGCACCGAAGTGGGTGACCCGCTGTTCCCCCTCGACACCGACGGCGATGGGGTCTTGGACGTCTTGGACTTAGATGACGACGGCGACGGTATCCCCACCCACGACGAGCTGGGCATCGAGTGCTTAGATGGGAGTGCTGTTTCGGTCGGGTACCTGGTCGTCCTGAATACCTCATCGAACGCACTTGAGACCGTGCTGGACTTCCGCTGTGCTGACGGCAGTACGCTTCCGAACCGTATTTACCGCGACTCTGAAGATGACTACGTGCCTAGTGGCGTGCCCGACGGCATCCCCGATTACATCGACGCCGACGACGACGGCGACGGCGTCCTTACGACCGACGAAGACCGAAACGGCGATGGCGACTGGCTCAACGACGATCTCGACCAAGACGGCCTCCCGGATTGGCTCGACTTCGAGGACCACGACGGTGACGCGGGAGACTGGGACTCCGACGGCATTAACAACGCCGACGAGCGCTTGTTGGGCACCGATGAGTTCCTCGCCGACACCGACGGAGACGGCATCCCCGATGGGGAGGAGGTGGGCGATGTTAACGCTCCCACCGACACCGACAACGATGGCAACATCGACGCCGACGACGCCGACGACGACGGCGATGGCCTCAACACCATGGACGAGGGAATCGGCGACCTAGACGGCGACGGTACGCCCAACTACCTCGACGACGACAGCGACGGCGACGGTAAGTCCGATACTGACGAAGGCCAGGTCGACTCGGACTGCGACGGCATCCCCGACTGGGCCGACGCCGATGATTCGGATAGCAGCTGCGACAGCGGTCAGGTCAGCCCATCCAACAAGATTAAGAACGAAGGCTGCGACGGCTGTAGTAGCGGCGGAACCGGTGGTGGCTGGTGGGTCATGGGCCTCGCCGCGCTCCTGTTACGCCGACGCCAAGATTAGCGAGTCGACAGCTGTGCCCGAGTTTCGGCTCGGGTGCCCTCGAACCGGCCAATGCGCGGGAGGAGGTACCGCAAATACCGGTGATCCGGTTGCACCGCAATCAAATGCCTGAGTGCGTCGCCGAGCTCGACGCAGCGTTAGGCGTCGGCGATCTGACGTAGGCCGCGCGCCGTCTCCACCCGAGCCATCTCACGACGCCAGGCCACGCTGCCATGGATGTTTGGCTGTGGCCGCACCTGCTTGAACGCACGCTCGGCCAGCTCGCTGATGTGCGCTTCGTCGAGCACACGACCCAGGGCGCTGTCGAGCTTGGTCAGGCGCTTGGGCTGCGGCAACATCGCACCGACCACGACCTCGAGGGCGGTGAGCTGTCCATTTTTAAGGCTGGCGCTGATGGCGATGCCGAGCTGCGGGTAGTCGACCGAGTCGCGGGTACGCACCTTGCGGTACACGCTGCGGTGACCGTCAGCTGGCTTCGGCACAACGATAGCTATCACCAAGGCGCTGTTCTCGAGGGTGTGCATTTGGTCGAAGCGTCCGTCCTTGGTGAACAGACCCCGAAGCGCGATTTGTTCGAGGTCGCCGCTGGGTCGGAGCACTTCGACCCGGGCGTCGAGTGCCATCAGCATGGGCACGGTGTCGGAGCTCTGCGCCGCCACGCAGGCCTTGGCGCTGCCGAGCACATGGCACCAGTCGCCATCCTTCTTCAGGCACTTGCCGAGAGACGTTCGCCACTCCAAGCTCTGGTTGTAGAACAGGCAGCGGGTGTCCTGCATCACGTTACCGCCCAGGGTTCCCATGCGGCGGTGCTGTGGGCCCGCTACCAGGCCGGCGGCTTGCGCCAGGCCAGGGACCATGGCGGCCAGTTCGGTGTGGTTGGCGACGTCATGCAGCGAGGTTCCGGCGCCGATTCGCACACCGCTGTCATCGACGATGATGCCCTTGAGTTCGACCACTTTGCTTAGGCTGACCAGGTGCTGGGGCGCGTGTAGATGATGCTTCAGGTTGGGCAACAGATCGGTGCCACCGGCGATGTACATTGACTCGGGTAGGGTGCTGCGCAGGTTGACCGCCTGCCGGGCGGTGAGCGGCAAATGAACTTGAAATTCGGGCATCCTAAGCATCAGACGCCTCCTTGGTCGGCGTCGCGTTGTTTGATGGCCGCCAGCACGCGCTCGGGGGTGAAGGGCATGGTCCGCATGCGAACACCGGCGGCGTGCCAGATGGCGTTGGCGATAGCCGGAATGGCGGGGTGTAGTGGACCTTCACCGGCTTCTTTGGCGCCGTATGGCCCGCCGGGGTCGACCGACTCGACGATGGTGGCGTACACATTTGGCGTGTCGACCGAAGTAGAGATCCGGTAGTCGAGGAGGCTGGGCCCAATGTGCAGACCATGCGCCTTGTCCTTGCGGTTGCGGTGACCGTCTTCGTAGAACTCTTGATCTTCGTACAGGGCCTCGCTCATGCCCATGTATACGGAGCCTTCGATCTGGCCTTCGACCATGGTGGGGTTGATGGCGCGACCGCAATCGTGGGAAGCCCAGATGTTGAGTACACGGACTTTCCCTGTCTCTTCGTCGACTTCGACCTCGGCCACGTGGGCCGTGGCGCTATACGCGGGGGAGGCGCCGATGGTGCCCCCTCGGTAGTCTCCACCGACTTTGCGGGTCTCGTAGCCGCCGGTGGCCGACAGGGTTCCCACGTCTTCTTCGGCCCAGATTAGGGCTTGGACAACGGGAATACTGAGATCGGGGTTGCTTCCGTGCAGATAGGTGCCTTGGGTGACGATCACCTCGCCGGCGGCGCACTCCCACCGCTTGGCGACCGCCTTGACCATGGCTCCGCGGAGGGCCTTTCCGGCTTGGATCGCCGCCGTTCCGGCCATATAGGTGACCCGGCTGGAGTACGAGCCAAGATCAACTGGGGTGAGCTCGGTGTCGCCACTGATCACGGTGATGTGGTCGGGCAGAACGCCGGTCTCTTCTGAGACGATGTAGGCGAGGGCGCCCGCGCTGCCCTGTCCGATGTCGTTGGTTCCCGTAAACAGCGTAATCTTGCCGGAGCGATCTCCGCGCAGCTGAACCCCGGATTGCGGCATATCGTTGGGGTAGATGGGGTAGGCGGTTCCGCTGATGTACATGCTGGTGGCGATGCCCAGTCCGCGTCCCTTGGGCATGGCGTTGTACCGGTTCTTCCAGTCGCTTCCGGCTTCGACTTGGTCGAGGCACTCGTGAATGCCACAGCTGGGTATGTAGAAGCCGTTTAAGGTGGTCTCGCCGCTGACCATAGCGTTGCGACGCCGGATCTCGATGGGGTCGATGTTCAGCTTCTCCGCCACTTCGTCGAGGGCGGTCTCGAGGGGAAAGCGGGGTTGGACAGAGCCGTGTCCGCGCTTTGGGCCGCAGCAGGGCTTGTTGGTGTACACGCGCTGGCTGGCGAAGCGATAGTTCTGGAACCTCAGCGGTCCGGGCAGGAGCTGGCCCGCGTAGTACGTGGTGACAAGTCCAAAGCTGTGGTAAGCGCCGCCGTCGATGACGATGTCGTTGTCGACCGCGGTGATGTTGCCGTCGGCGTCGGCGGCGATCTTGAACTTGAAGTCCATGGGATGCCGGCCGCGGTGGGCGTAGAATACCTCTTCGCGGGTGTAGAGTATTTTGACGGGGCGAGCTGCCTTCTTGGACAAAATTGCCGCACAAAACTCCAGGTCGAAGGGCTCGGACTTTCCGCCGAAGGCGCCGCCCAGGGTGGGTTGAATGACGCGCACTTTGGCTTGGTCGATACCAAACACCATGGCCAACTCGCGATGCAGGTAGTGCATCACCTGGGTGCTGCTGTATACGGTGAGCTGGGCGTCGGCCGACCACTTGCCGATGGCGCAGTGGGGCTCGATGGCGGCGTGGGTGTTGCCGCTGTAGTGCCAGTCTCCCTCGACCACCACGGCGGCGTCTTCTAAAGCCGTGTCGACATCTCCGAAGGAAAGACTGACCTTCTTGCAGACGTTGTTCCGGCGGTCGCGACCCTTCCAGTCTTTGGCGTGGATCAGCGGCGCGCCATCTTTGAGCGCTTCGTGGGGGTTGGTGAGGGTGGGCAGCACCTCGTAGACCACGTCGATGAGCGCCATGGCCTTGTTGGCGGTGTCTTCGTCCTTTGCGGCGACGCAGGCGACAGCTTCGCCAATGTGGCGGACCTTGTCGACGGCCATGGCGGTCTCGTCGGGGGTCCAGGGGATGACGCAGTAGGTGTGCGGCAGCTCCGAACCAACGGCGACGGCGAACACGCCGGGCAGCGCTTCGGCCTTGGAGGTGTCGATGCTGATGATGTTTGCGTGGGGGTGCGGCGACCGGAGAATCTTGCCGTGGGCCATACGCGGCAGCACGATGTCGTCGGTATAGATGGCCTCGCCAGTGGCCTTGTGGATGGCGTCGGCTTTGCGACCGCGGGAGCCCATGAGCGTAAAGCCCTCGGTGGCCTTACCGTGGGCGATGGGCAGTTGACGAGGGAAGGGCGCCTGCTCGGCATCGGAGAAGTTAGCAGACTTTCGCTGGTCGTTGGCCGACTGAATTGCCTCGTAGATCTTGGTGTAACCGGTGCAGCGGCACAGATTTCCGGACAGCGCCGCTTTGACTTCGTCTAGGCTGGGGTGCGGGTTCTCTTCGAGCAAGCTGGCCGCAGAGAGAATCATGCCGGGTTGGCAGAACCCGCACTGGAGGGCTCCACAGGCGTCGAAGGCGCGCTGCACGGAGGTGGGGCCGTCGGAGTCGGCTAGACCCTCGATGGTCTTGATGGACTGGTCCTGGTGTTGGAGCGCCAGCGTACAACAGGCCAGGGTGGGCTGCCCGTCGACGAGGACGGTGCAAGCACCACAATCGCCCTTGTCGCAGCCCTGTTTTGCGCCGGTGAGCCCCAGGTTGTAGCGGAGCACCTCGAGGAGGGACCAGTGGGTTTCGGTGGCGACCTCGCGGTCCTCTCCGTTGATGTTGAGTGTGTACAGCTGCTTCATTGGAACCCCACTGCTCTGGACTGGTCCATAAGCGGCGGTCTATAACTCGGTGATTGCTTAGAAGCTGCTCCAGCCGATGCCTATCGATGTAGCCCGAGCAGTCCGAGCAGGAGCGCGACGCCGTAGCCCGTGCCACGTCCCGCGGACGTTGAGGGGCCCGCCATGTCGATGTGTAGCCAGGGGCCGGTGTAGTCGGTGGCGGCCAGGTGGTTGCCGATGAACTGTCCGGCGCAGCTGACCTGGGCGTTTCCTCGATCTTTGACCGAGTTGCGCATGTCGGCGATAGTGGACGCGAACTCCTTGCGATGCAGCTCGGGCGCGTAAGGCATGGCGTGGCAGAGCTCTCCGGTCTCGCGGCCGAGGGCGACGGTCTTCTGCTCGAGGTCCTCGTCGTTGCAAAACAGAGCGGCGATGAGCTTGCCTGTTGACACCAGCTGGGCACCCGTGAGCGTGGCCAGGTCGATGATCTGGGTAGGAGACCGGTTCTTGGCGGCCCAGGCGACACCGTCGGACAGCACCAGGCGGCCCTCGGCGTCGGTGTTGTTGATCTCGACCGTCTTGCCGCTGTACATGTGCAGGATGTCGTCCGGGCGAACTGAGTCGGGACCCACGGCGTTCTCTGCCATGCAAAGGATGGCGGTGAGGCGCCCCTCGTAACCTTGGTGGGCGGCGGCATCGAAGGCGCCGAGTACGGCAGCAGCACCGCCCATATCGGACTTCATGCCTGGCATACCCGTCTTGCCCTTGATGGAGAGGCCGCCGGTGTCGTAGACGATGCCCTTGCCGACCCACACAGGGCCATCGGGGAGGTCTTGGGCGGGCACGTAGTCCAAGACGACCATGGCTGGTGCTTGATTTGCGGCTTTGCCGACGCCGTGGATACCTCCGAGCCCCTCGTCTGTGAGCGATTGGTTGCGGAACACGGTGATTTTCACTGCGTCGTGGGCATCGGCGACGGCTGCGGCAGCGGCCACAAACGCGTCTACGCCTAAAACGGACGGCGGCTGGTCGACCCAAGCCGCGGCTTTGCGGACGCCGTTGGCGGCGATCTGTAACGGATCGAACTCGGTGACCGGACCCGCCGGCCCTTGGACCATCACCCGGACCGTTCGGTCGGAGGCGTGAGACACGTCTTTATAGAGCGAGAAGGCGCGAGCTGCGGCACAGGACGCCGCGAATGCGTGGTTGGTCTCTGAGACGGCGAGCACGATGTCGCAGTCTCCTTTGGTGGCGGCGGCGCGAACCAAGCCGGGGATGGACCAGGCGCGGCTGGGGCTGTTGTGTCGGCTTTTGACCTCTGGCAGTACAGCGGCGACGACGGAAACGTCGGGCGACTCCACCCAGGTTGTGGTGGACCGTCCGTGGTCTCCCGGAGAGAGGCTCTTCACCATGTTCGACCAAACCTTGGCGCTAAGGCTCGTCGGAAGAAGGCCTCTGACGCTGTCGCTCAGGAGCTGTTCCCGGCGCCCGACGACCACTAAACGGGGTGCGGTGGTGTCGAGGTGATCGGTGAATACAAGGGTGGCGGGCATTGAGTTCTCCAAACCGTTACCCGTGTGCGATAGCACATCGGAGGTGCGGTGTCTCAGCAGGCCGAAGTGGTGGTGGTTGGCGGCGGACTTGCCGGCTGTTGCGCGGCGCTTGGTTTGGCGCATCGGGGTCATCTTGTGCGGGTGCTCGAACGCCAGTCCCTCGGTCGCGAAAAGGTATGTGGCGAGGGCTTGATGCCTCATGGCGTAGAAGCGTTGCGACGACTGGGAATCGATGTCCAAGGCATTCCGTTTAGGGGCATCGGCTACACCGTCGATGACGCGCGTGCGGTGGCCGACTTTCCCGATAGCTTGACCGGCTTGGGAGTCCGCCGACGGGACCTAGACGCGATGCTTTTACGTGCCGTCCAGTCCCATCCGAACATCCAACTCGACCTCAACAGCCGGGTGCGCAAGGTGACCGGAACGCCCGGAGCCATGGTCGTACATGCGGAAGCCGAGATCCGCGCTCGGGCCGTGGTGGTGGCCGACGGCTTGAATTCTCCGCTTCGAAAACAGCTCGGGCTCGAGAAGCCGCGTACCGGACGTCCTCGCTACGGTGCTCGCCGACATTACAAGCTGGCGCCGGGCAAGTCCGAGGGCGAACGGGTCGAGGTCATCGCGTTGCGGGGCTACGAGCTGTACATCACACCCACGGGAGTCGGCGAGGTGAATGTCGCCGTGCTGTTGGAGTCGCAGGCTGCGAAGTCCCTAAAGGGAAACCTCGGTCCCGGCCTGGATGCGCTGATGCGCCAGAGTCCGCGGGTGCAGTCGCTGCTAGAGGGCGCCACTCCGATCACCGATCCGATGCTGTGCGGACCGCTTCGGCGAACCTCGAAGGCGAGGGCGGCGCCGGGCGTCGTTCTGGTGGGCGACGCCGGTGGTTTTCTAGACGGCATCACCGGCGAGGGCATGGCGCTGAGCGCGCTAGGGGCCGAGATCGCCGTCGACGTGCTCAGCGCGTCTCTTCACAGCGGCGACCTGAGCGCGCGGACGTTGATGGCCTATGACCGTCGCTATTCGAAGCGGGCGCGGCAGGTGATCTGGCTGACCGAGATCATCCTCTGGGGCATCCGCCATCGTCGGTTGGCCCGTCAGGTGGTTCGAAACCTAGGCAAGCACCCAGAGCTGTTTGGCCAGGTGCTCGCCGTAAACGTCGATCGCGCGCCGTTGTCTTCGGTGGGCGTCACTGGAGTCCTCCGGCTGCTCACCGGTCTCTGACCAGAACGGGAAGGCCGGCGAGCGGCGGTGGACCACGTCATCCGCCTCGATTAGCTTCACCGCCTGTTCTGGTGCCGCCCTTCGATGCCGTCGCGATGCCTTCTCTGCTCGGGTTGGGGTGGGTCACCCGGCCGGACGAGGGCCTACCCCTGCGGTCGAGCAGTTTTTGCGACGAGCTCCTGTCTGCTACCGAACGCCCGTTGGTTGACCACGGCAGTCATGGTATTCCCGCTCTACACAGGGAGTGAGATGAAGGTGGTCTGCGAGGACGGTTGGGTGCTGCACGCCGATCGTATTTCCGCTGTAGGCCCGGTCAAAGGGGTGATTGTGGTGCTGCACGCCATGATGGTCGACCGGCGCTCCATGGACCGTCCTCGTGGAGGAGGGTTGGCCAGTGTTCTGGCCCGCCAGGGGTTCGAGGTACTCAACGCGGACTTCCGCGGTCACGGCATGTCGGGGCCTTCAGTCAAGGAGGGCGGCAGCTGGACGTATGACGATCTGGTGTATCTGGACGTGCCCGAATGGGTTCGCGCCGCCCGAAATCTGAATTTGGGACCGGTGCACATCGTCGGTCTTTCCCTGGGCGGACATGTGAGCGCGGCGTCGGTCGGGGCTGGCGCCTGCGAGGTAGACGGTCCGGTGATGCTGAGCGCCAACACCTGGTCCAAAGCGGCCGAGCCATCGTGGTCTCGCCGGGTGGCCAAAGACTTGACCATGCAGGTATTCCGTTCGATAACCCAAGCCGTTGGGCATTGGCCGTCCAAGCGTTTTGCCATTGGCCCGGCCAACGAAGCCTTGCCCTATGTCGAGGACCTGGTCGGCTACTGGACTACGGACCGCTGGATCTCGCGCGATGGCTTCGACTGGACCGAGGGGTTGCGTCAGGTACCGTGCCGCGCGCTGTTGGTCATCGGTCGCGGTGATCTGCTGTTGGCCCATCCGCTGGGAGCCCGACGCTGGGCCTCTCCGATTCCGCGATTGAGCTTCGCGTTAGTGGGTAGAGGCGAGCTTGGTATGACCCGCGACCCCGGCCATATGGACCTGTCTACGTCGCTAGATTGCTTGGGGCTGTGGCGGTGGATTGGCGTGTGGTTGGCGTCCGAAGCTTAGCGTACGTCAACGATGGTCCGCTCGGAGGTCGCCCGCTATTCCCAGATACCTGTGTCACTAAGCGTGGGGAACTAGCTAGAGATAGCGTCGATACCGCAGTAACCTAGTGGAATATGCACCATATCGTTGTTGAAGTGCACGTTCAGCCGAGCACCCACATCGACGGCCACATGTTCGTTCAGGGCAAACGTGCAGTTCTTATAGCTTTCCGCCGGTCTTTGCGTTGGTGAAGGAGCCCGTACCTGACCAGACATTTTCGTCGTGCATACGGCTAAAGGTGACCTTGAACTTGGACCCTTGGCCGGCCAACCCCGCAGCTGCGCCCGCCGACACACATACAGGGCTGCTGAGGGCTGTGAATTTCTGGCCTTTATTGGCCTCGAACTTGGCACTGGCGACGTTGCTGTCGGCGATGTTGATCGGCACCATCACCCGGCGTCCGCCCAGCGCGTATCGGAACAGGTCGAAGCTGATTTGGTTCAGGTCGATTTCGATGAGTCCTTGGGTACAGCTGCCGTCGTGTGGCGTGAATCCGCCGGTGAGCATGGCCTCGAAGGTCAGCTTGTCGATTTTGCCCACGACGGGGCTCACAGCTGCCAATAGTCCCTCATCATATTTGCGCTTGCGCAGGAAGAACACGTCGTCGGTCTCGTGCTCTTCGCGTGCCTTGAAGTCGCCTATTCGCTCGCGTATGGCCTCTTCTTCGTACTTGATGTCATTGTAGGTCTCGAACAGGATCACAAAGTCTGAGTTGTTGAGAACAATGGTCCTTGCTGAAGCAGTCTCGCGGCCATCGGCGGCTATCTTGGTCAGTGACTTCTCGTTGCCCGTGTAGAACATGCCCGCTTTGCCCGCGGCCATCTTAATAATGTCCGGGGGCATATCGAGGTCGACCAGCACGTAGACGTCTTCGAAAGCCCAATCGAAGTTAGTCTTGGCGATGGCGCCGGTGAGTTTGTCCATCTTCATTTTGATGTTCTTGTCGCCAGCCAACTCGAAGATCTGTTCGCGGCTGAGTGGTTGGACGCTGTCTGCAGCGAACGCGGCTTCCGAGAACAGTCCGAGGGTGAGGACAATAGATATAACGAGCCAACTGTGCATGTTGGATTCTCCAGCGTGATTCGAAGAGGATAGATCAGGTGGCTAGTGTGCCGATAGTTAGACACATAGGCTCGCGCACAATTCCCAGGTGAAGTGCGCTCTGGCCGGTTGCAGGCCACGGGGAGATCGGTTCGCCGCCGTGTGGTGTGGTGCTACGGCTGGGAGTGGGACTCGAACAGCCGCTCACACGAGGCGACGCGTTTCGGGTACTTGCACACGGCTTGTTGCATGGGGGCGCGGGAGCGGCCCGTCGTGTGCCTGCGCTAGCGGGGGCCACATGGGGTGGCGTAGACGATGGGGATGTTCCGTCGCATGGGCCGCTTTAGGTTCGCGCAGTAGTGCATTTTAGCGAGGGCGAAACTCCCTCGGAGGCGCATCGTGAGGTGGCCAGGTCGCCCTCCTCTCACCATTCTCGCGCGTGAGGCCATTCGGAGCAGACATGGAAAGCGGCGGCAAGGTGATGAAGCCGTGGACGAGTAGGATTTACTGGGTCTCTAGTGGCTATTGCGGCGGGGAGGCTTGACCGTCGAAGTCGGCACCCCAGCAGTCAATGCGACCGTTGTCGGTGCGGATGGCACAGCTATGTTGACCACCGGCAGCGGAGTCAATGTAGTTGTCGGCTGGCTTGTCGCTGACCTGGTCGGCGAAGTCGGCACCCCAGCAGGCCAGAATGGCCGAGCCCTCGATGGCACAGGTGTGGTTTTGGTGGGTCTCGAGTTGGGTGTATGGGCCCGCGTCGTTCGCGGGGGAGGTTTGGTCGAAGCTGCGGTCGCCCCAGCACTCCATCCGTTGATCCGAGGTGATGCCGCAGCTATGGCTGGTGCCGGCGACGATCCGCTGGAAGCCGTTGGTGGGCGGCAGGGACTGGTCCTTGACGTTGTCGCCCCAGCAGTCGACCCGGGAGTCGGAGGCCCGGATGGCGCAGCTGTGAAGCCCGCCGGCGGCGATGTGCAGGTAGTCGGTTGCAGAGGGAATTCCGCTGACTTGTTCGTTGCTGTCAGAGCCCCAGCAGATGGCTTTGAAATCGGTCCCGACGGCGCAAGCGTGCTCTTGGCCAGCGCTGATGTCGATGAACGCCCCGCCGGGCGTGTCGGCCACTTGACCGAACTCGTTGTCACCCCAACACTCGACGCCGCCGTTTTCGTCGAGGGCGCAGCTGAACTTATCGCCACCGGTGACCTTCTCGTAGACGGCGGAGTTTGGCACGTCGGTCTGGCCGAACTCGTTGTCGCCGAAGCAGTCGATCTCGCCGGAGCTGCGGATGGCGCAGGTATGGTCTCTTCCGGCGGCCAAGTCGATATAATCGCGCTGATCTTCGTCGTCACAGTCGTCGTCCACGCCATCCCAGGGGATCTCTTCGGCGCCTGGGAAGATGAGCGGATTGGTGTCGTCGCAGTCGTCGCCGCCGCGGTCCCTTCCGGCCGCGCCATCGCCGTCGTTGTCGATGCCGTCGGCACCATCGCAGTTGGCGTCGATGTCGTCACCGTAGAAGTCGTCGGCACCGGGGAAGTGCTCGGCGTCCTCGTCGTCGCAGTCGCCTTCGTTGGGACTGAAGCCATCGCCGTCGAGGTCTTCGTCGTCTCTGTGGGCGTCAGCGCCGTTGTAGTCGTCGTTCCCTCCACAAGCGGTGAGGATGGCGACACAGGCGAAGGGGATGAGAATCAGGCGGTGCAAGGACATGGGGTACTCCAGCGATGGAATGTACCCGAGTGCGGTCCGATACGCGCGTCTTTGCGCTATATTGCCGGTATGACCACATTCTCCCTGTTCGCGGCGCTCTTCGCCTGTCACACCATTGTCTGGGAAGTCCATGGGCATTCGCTCGAAGCGGCGAACAAGGAGACCCCAAGGTTGACCGCCACCCATTCGGTGGTTCAGATGACAACGGCCGACGGTGTTGCGCTCGAGATGGAGGGCTATCCAGGCGGCCCATCCGTGGTGTTGTTGAACATGATCCCGCCGCGCTCTTTGGTGGACTACGCCGACTGGGCGGGACAAAACCAGATACCCGTGCCTGCCCTGCTGGGCTTCATGACCGGTGGCCGCTCCACCGAGAACAACCTGGCGATGTCAGAGGTCAAGGGCTTTCCGGCAAT
>JAACDH010000295.1 GCA_009936995.1 Rhodobacterales bacterium | reverse complement strand
GGTGTGGTCGACGAGGTTCAGTTCGACGTTCGACCGTTCAAGCTCCCGCGCTTGTCTGTGGAAGCAACCGCCGAACAGCCTTGGTTCTCGGTCGGTGACTCTCTCGCGTTCTCCGGCGTAGCTCGGTACGCCTCGGGTGCACCTGTGGCCAACGCGCCGGTTCGGGTTCACCTGCGCCAAGCCTCTGGACGGTGGCCCATGCCCCTGGCTTGGCACCACCCCATCGAGGCAATCACAGGGGAGGACGGTCGCTTCAATGTCGAAGTGGGGCAGGTGCCCGCAGATCTACTCGAGCGCGCTGAGATTATGGCTCAAATAGAGGTTACGGAGGCTGCGGGTGAGCTGGCCCAATCGGCAGCCCGCCTGGTGCTTTCCCTAGATGATTTACAGGTTCAGACGGTCACTGAGCTCGGCGACGGACTGGTTGAGAACTTCAACAACCGGGCCTATCTGAGGGTGAGCACACCCGACGGTGTTCCTCTGCGAAACACCGACCTGGTTGTGGACAACCCCTGGGATCCGACAGCGCCCAAACGAAAAGCGACCACCGATGTGGATGGCGTGGCGGCTCTGCAGCTCGACCCGGGTCCGCCGGTGACGGTGATGATTCCTGCGCCGCCGGTTCGAGTTCGCCCGCTACAGCCAAACACCGTGCAGATCCAGTCAGCGACCGAGCTCTCGACGCAGCGGGGCTTGTCGATGGACGAGCGGAAGGCGCTCGATACGTTGCATCCCAGGCTGGCCGAGTGCGGCGATTGGACGGTGGGCGACCGAAACGTCTCCCTGGGTCTTCAAGTCGATGCCGATGGTCAGGTCCGTTCGGGGGTCGCTGGCAAGCTTCAGCTCGACCAGTGCGTCGCCTCGGTCATGCGCGGTGCGCGATTGCCGGCGCAGGGCAGCACTCAAACCTATGCCGTGACGGTCCGTATCCCCGATAGTTTACGTTCGTCCTTGACGTTGGGAAACCAGCAGGACGTTGGCGGAAGCCAAGGCGTCGCCTCTGCGGTGGAGCGTGCTGCGCTCTCCGGTCGTCGGTGTCTTCAGCTTGGAGAGGGCACCTCGTCCGCCGTGTTTGATGTGCACTGGGCCTTGCGACAAGGTTCGCTCAAGCCCACGCTTGAGGTCACCACCCTGGGCCAGGCCAACTTGTCTTCTTCGACGGTCCGCTGTTTGAGGACAGCGGTGTTGGGCGCAGTCGTGTCCCAGAAGGCCACCGCTGACAGCGTCGGAACCGTACGTCTATCGCTAAATGTTCCTCGTTCACCTGGGGTATCGAAGCATCAGGCTCAGGCCAGTGTCGGATACGAGCTGCGCGTGTCAGCGGTGAGCGATGGCGCGCAACTGGGGCAGACGAGGACCGTACTGCCTGTTGGTGCGGTGCCGTCGCTGCGGATGCGGGCCACACCTTCACTGGCCCATGCTGGCGATACGGTCGACGTGGAGCTCTTCCGAGGCGGCGATGGCGCGGTTTCCCTGCCCGAGAAGCTGTGGCTACGCGAGGGGCAGCGCTACGTCCAAGAAGAAGAACTCACGGACAACAAGGTCTCTTTTACGTTGCCTGACGACGCCGAGGGTTTTCTTTATGTGGCGTACGGCGGAGCGCGCGCGGTCATCTTTGTGCAGCCGGCTGCGCCGTTATCGCTCGAGTTGAGCACCGAGGCCGCCAGCTATCGGCCCGGAACCCAAGCCAAGCTCCATGTAAAGACCCTCGCCGGAGACCAGCCCGTGTCGGCGGGCGTTGGCCTCATGGGCGTAGATTCCACCTTGGGGCAGCTCGCCAGCTTGGTGGGGCCCGATGATTGGGGACGAGTCACCGTTCGAGCGACCAGTGACCAGCCGGCCTTTGGCGCGTTCGATCCGCGGGCCCTTACCCTCGGGCAGGTTCGTGGCGAGCACGCAGCTAAGGCTGCGGTCCTCCGAATCTCCCAGCTGCCTATGGACGAAGTCGGCGATGTGCGGTTGAGCGTCAATGGCGCTGTGCGGCCGAATATCGACGAGACGCTGGTGACCAACTTCTACCGGGGCTACGAGGCGATGGTTCCGTTAATGCGCGACTGGGAGCGAACCGCCGCGGATAGCGAGAAGGTGGACCCCAAGGTGATGGCCGACATCTGGACGTCGATGTTGGCCGAGCAGAGCGGTGCTGGAACCGCGGTGGTAGACGGCTGGGGCCGGCCACTCACCCTCGACGTGATTCCCCAAGATTTGTTGATTCAACTCGACCCCCACCAGGTGGTGGTAGACGGCACGCGCCTGCCCGAGGACGTTGTGTCCTGGGAGCGTTGGGTCGCTACGGAGGTGCGCTAATGAATGGTACACACTGGCTAATGGTCTTGGTAGTCACCTCCAGCTGCTTGGGGGCCGAACCCGATGTAGCCGTGGGACCAGCCTCTAA
Organism: Rhodobacterales bacterium; assembly: GCA_009936995.1. Lineage (GTDB taxonomy): Bacteria > Myxococcota_A > UBA796 > UBA796 > JAACDH01. Next base: position 10,911 of record JAACDH010000295.1, on the reverse strand, counting down.
AGCGGCGTCGAGGATGGACGACGAGGGCTACGCTCTGGATGAATTCGACATGGAGATGGAGGAGATGGCCCCCATGGGAGGCGCTCCCGCGCGGCCGAGCGCCAAGAAAGAGCTAAGGGATGGTAAAGTGGCCGATTACAGGTCTGCGCCGGACGCGCCAGACGCGCCGGACGCGTCGGACACGCCGGACGCGCCGGGCGACGCCGCGAGAACCCGCTAGTGGTTTCCCGAGAGCTTTATGTGGCAGCCGCTCGTGATCACGGACTCCGATGGGATGGCATCTGTCGACTTCACGGTTCCAGACCAACTGACCACCTGGCGGGTGTTGGGCTTGGCCCACGACCGCGCCGGAAGTCAAGCGGGCGCCGTTCACACGTTCGATAGCCGCCTTCCGCTTTACGTTGATCCGGTCGTTCCGGGCTGGCTCTACGCCGGCGACAGGCTCACGCTGCCGGTGCAAGTCGTGAACACCACTGACGAATCCGTCTCGGCGCTGCTCAGAACCGAGGGTAAAGGTTCGCTTTCTGGTGCTTTCGAGGGCCGTGTGTCCTTGGGGGCGGGCGACTCGGACGTCTACAACTTGAACTTGATGGCCACTGAAGCGGGTCGGGGTGTGGTCGACGCGCTGTTGGCGGTCGGTGAGGACGGTGACCGTGCGGTACGCGAGATTCGGGTGATGCCCAAGGGGCGGCCCGTTCAGCGGGTTCGCGGTGGGACGCTGGCGGGAGAGCGTAGCTTTTTGATGGCGGGCCCCCAGCAGGCCGACCCCAGCACCCAAGAGCTCATGGTCCAAGTGTTCCCCGGGCCGATGAGCGTGCTTCAAGCAGAGGTAGAGCGACTTCAGGGCGGCGCGCGGCCCGACGATGGCGGCTATGGTTTTGCGCTGTCTGCCCAGATGTCGACTCTGGCGGCACAGACCCAGGTGGACGTGGACCCGGCCGCCGTTCGAGGGTTGCAGATGGTGGCTTGGCAACGGATTGTGCGCAAGTCACGATCGCCAGATGCGGGGATCGCCAGCGATCTGCTCTCGGCCATCAAGGATGTCGAGGGGCACGTACTCTCCGACAGCTTGCGTCCGCGGCTGGTTCGGTCGGTAGTGGCTGGACAACGAGGAGACGGCACCTGGGCGCGTCAGGGGCAAGCGTCCATGCAGCAGGTGCTCGTGCAGACCGCTTGGGCGGCCCGTTCCCTCCCGGACTCCGAGCGGGTCTCTCGACTACGGGCAGGTGGCGCACTCGAACGGTACGCTCCGCAGATCGAAGATCCGTATACGGCGGCCGTCGTCCTGGCGAGCGGCGTAGCCAGCGAGTCCTTGGCCGTTCGTCTCCGTGAAATTGTGCTGGACCGCGTGGTTATATTGCCCGACGGTGAGCACACGGTTCAGGTGCCTTCCGGGGCCCGCAATCCGTGGGGATACACGCCCACCCGCAGCGAGATGCTCGCCTGGACTTCGCTCGCGCTGGCCGATCAGCATGCGCTGGATTGGCGCCACGACTTCTTAGCCGAGGTGATGTCCGGCTACGACGCGCGCTGGGGCTTTCACGCGGGACCGGCCGATACCGTGGCCCTCGAAGCCATCGCCAAGGGTATGCCGGCGCTGGTCGACCCGATTGATGTGCTGCTCACCGTAGATGGACGCGAGGTCGCGCGGGCTAAAGTTGATCCCGCCCAGCCCAAGATCCCGGCGGTGCTGATCACCGCTATGGGCGGGACACAGGGGCAAATCGGACTGCGCGCCGAGCCTGCAGTTCCCGGCCTGGCTTTTGTCGCCACCCTGGACAGCTGGGTGCCTTGGTCCGGTCAGGAGCAGCTTGCCGGCGTCGAGCTGAATGTGAGCGCCGGCGAGCTCAGAGTAGGTCGCTCGGGATTCGTGACGCTCGAGCTCTCGGCGCCGTCTGGCGAAGTCATCACCATTGAGCAGGGACTACCTGCGGGTTGCACGGTCGACACGCTTACATTGCAGGGCGATAGTCAGACCACTCAAGTCCAGGGCAGTACCGACCGAGTCCGCTTGACCACCCGGCCCTTTAAGGCTGGCGAGGTCATGCGGATTGACCTCTCGGTACAGCCAGCTTTCGCAGGGCGCTACAGCACGGTTCCCCTGAAAGTGAGCGCGAGTTCTGGCAGCGAAATCTATCTGCCGCCCATGGTCTGGAAGGTCGAAGGCTCGTCTGGAAGTTGACACACCCGCGGCTGTAGTTTGGCATAATGATTGGCCATGGAGGACTTCTTGCGAATCCTGATTCCGTTGGTTTTACTGGTTGCGTGTGGTCGGACCGCCTCCCCTAAACCGGTGACGTCCGACCCCGCACCAGGGACGAGCACTACGAGCCCATCGACCACGCTATCCACCCAGCCGCAAACGCTGACCGCTTCTTGCCAAGATACAAGCAATGCCCTGCGTTTTGACTGTACTGTGCACGTAGAGCCTCCGGCTGCTGTCGAGCTGCACTTCAGGCCGATAGCGGGTGGACCCGAACGTGTTCAGCGCAGTCCGGAAGTGGTGAGCGACCATCGAATCATCGCCGTGTTCATGGCGCCAGAGACCGAATTCACCTGGCAGGTGAGCGTGACCGACAGCCCCAACCGCCTGAAGGAGGGAACGTGGACTTCGGGCAGCCCACCTCTGGGAGCGCAGCTGGCCCTCGCACCCACGGGAACATCATCGGCCGAGTATGTGCTCTTTCAGTCGCCATGCCTCACTCGCGCCTACGCCATCATCGCTCGAACCGACGGTCAGTTGGCCTGGTACGAGGATGTCTCACTCAGCTCGTCGCCCAACTCGTTCGTCGATGGTCTGTCTTGGACGGAAGACAACACAGTGCTGGCCATCGTCAATGACGACATCATCGAGCACGATCTCGGTGGCAACGAACTTCTCCGCCTACAGAGATTCGCCGATTACGACGCCCGTATTCACCACGATATCTTTCGTAGAGACGGGCTCACCTACGTCCTCTTTCAAGAGTCGGTCGAGTGGTTGGGCGAACTGTGGGAGCTCGACGGTTTCTTGGTCTTCGACGACCAGGGTGTGCAGGTGGCCGAGTGGCACCTGTTTGACTATTTGCAGCCTTTGGCCGACCCGTTTGGCGTTCCGGGACGTGACTATTCTCACGCCAATAGCATCTGGGTCGACACCGATGGCACCCTGCTGATGTCTATGCGTCATCTCTCGGCGGTGGGCGGGATTGTGGCCGATCCGGCGGCCTCTGATTTTGGCAACATTCTCTGGCGGATGACCGGAGAGCCGGATCTCCTAGACTTCGGAACGGACTTCGAGATCACCTCTGCGATTACGCCGTTCACTACGTTCGAGCGGCAGCACAATGTGCATCTCCTACCCGATGGCCGGATGATTATGTTCGATAACCGCCGCTCTATCCTAGAGAACTCTCGTGTGCTTACGATGGACATCGACCCGCTCACGGGCATGGCCGACATCGAGGGTGTGTATGAGCTTCGCACGCACTGCGACTTCCAGGGCGGTGCCATGCTCACCTCGGGTGGCAACATTCTCTCCACCTGTGCTCCCACGGGCACGGCGTTCGAGTTCGAGCCAGGTGGTAGCCAGGTGTGGTCCATGGCTGCGGTCTGTACCACAGGCATGAACAGCTACATTTCTCGTTTTTTCCCGATCGTTCCGCCCCCGTAGGCTACTTCAGCATCAAGCGCAGGTTGGCGTCGCCCATGGTGACCTCCTGGCTGGCCTCGGGGCCACCCTCTCTGGTGATGGCGTTTCCGTCGCTGTCGATACGCACCGACAACATCATCTGTTGCGGGAACGGACGGGCTGGCCCGCCCATGCTGATTGCGTCGGCACTGGTGATCTTGAACTGGATCGGGAAGTTCTTTGCGGGCAACCGAAGCGCGGCGAGCGGCGGGCCACCGGCCGGCGACTTTACCGAGACAAAGACCAGCTCGTTCCCGGTGAGGGCGGCGGCTGCTTCGGCGTCGAGGAAGGCGGTGCCTTCGACCACGGTGGTGACCGGACCCGATGGCGCGGGTCGAGGTGGCGGAGCCATGGGCGCACCACCGCCTTGGCGGGCTTTGATGAGCGCGCCTTTGAGTGGCATCACGTTGGGTTGGAGCGCCGCGGCCTTTTCGAGGGGCCCGATGGCGTCTTCGAATCGACCGACTTCCATGAGCAGCAGACCGTAGTAGGTGATGCCCTTGACGTGATCGGGGTGGTCGGCCAGCAGCGCTTCGAGAAGCTGAACGGCGCGGTCATTCATACCTACGACCGCGGCGAGCACCGCCTTATAGACCCTTGCGTCGGCGTCGGCCGAGTCGACCTCGAACGCTTGGCGGTTGTACTCCATGGCCTTAGAGGGGTCGCCGGCGGAGAGAGCCGCTTGGGGGAGCTCATTGAGGGCCGCGATGTCTTGGGGGTTGGCCTGTAGGGCGGCTAAGGCTGGACCCGCGAGCTCCTCGAAGGTGGGGCCTTGGGCCATGGCTTGCTGGGCTTGCGGTGGCGGATCCATGGGACGTTCAATGCGATCGCTCGAGCTGCTGGAGGCCATGAACGTCATCAGCGCGGCGACGCCCCAGAGTGCGGTCGCCGACAGGGCGCCTCGCCACGCGGCCGAGAGCATGCCCGGTGTGACGGGTGCGTTGCCGGTGGCGACCAAGATAGCGGCATCGAAGGAAGTTGGCCCTACGCGCTTTCGTTCGGTCTTGAGTAGCGCCACCAGCTCGTCGAGGCTTGCGGTAGGGGGAGCCGCGACCTCTTCGTCTAGGGCTCGAAGTGCAGCGGAACCACGGGCGATCAGCGCTTTTCGTTCGACTTCGTAGTTGTCGGCCGTCATCTTCCCGCGGTCGAGTTCAAGGGTCTTGAGCGATGCTAACGCGGCCGTATGAGCAGCCTCAAGATCGCGCTGTTTACCGTCCGCCGCCACTTCTGCTGGCGTGCCGTCTTTGCGCATCAGTAGTCCGACGCCGATGACGATTCCGGCAGCCAAGACCATGAGCGGTTTACTCCAGATTTCCCAGTCGAATGTCATTCGTCGAGTTCCTTGAGTAGACGACGTTCGTAGTCGTCCATGTCTGCGGCGCCAACCTCGGAAGGCAAGAGAGCGTCGCTGGGTTCTTTGCGCCATTGGGCGACCGTGGCCCCCACCCAAACTGCCCCAAGTCCGAGTAAAATACCAGGAAGAAGGTAGAGAACGGCGTTAAGCCCGTTCATGTTGGGGTCGAGCAAAATCCACTCACCGTAGCGATCGATGAAGTAGTCGCGGATCTGCTGGTCGGTGTAGCCCAGCGCGACCAGCTCTTGGATACGTCGCTGGAAGGCGACTGCGGCAGGAGACGTCGAGTCGGCGACGGATAGACCCTGGCATACGGGACATCGCAAGGTGACGGCGATGGCATGTGTGCGCGGCACGACTTCTTCGGCGGACGGTGCCGGGCCTGGTGGCAGGCCCGCGATGAGCCCAGCGCCGGGGTCGTCGGCGGGGCCAGCGGCGAGTGCTGCGACCATCAGCCAGATCATGAGGAGCATTCTCATGGTGTTTGAATCTCCCGGAGCCAGCCGTCGAGAAGCTCCGGATAAACCGGACCCGGAGACTTATGGGCGATGACTCCGCGCTTGTCGATGAAGAAGGTTTCGGGCACGCCGGTCACACCGTAATCGATGGCCATCCGGTTGCCGGGGTCGACGAGGTGACGGTACGACGTACCCACCTGTCGAAGATATCGAAGCACTTTCTCGGGCTCATCCTGGTAGATGACGCCGTAAAAGGCCACGTTGGGGTTGGCCGCAGCGCGGTCTTGAAGCAGCGGATGCTCAGCTTTACACGGGCCACACCAGGTGGACCAAAAGTTGAGAACAACCGGCTTTCCCTGTGCTTGGTCGAGGCTTACAGGGTAGCCTTCGAGGTCGACCAAGGAGAACTGCGGTGCCGGCCGCCCCTCGAGCTCGTTGGGGAGGCGCTTGGGGTCTTTTCCGAAGCCGGAGTAGAGCAGGGCGACAAGAGGCAGGACCACAAGGAGCCCGCCGATGAGGATGCCTTTGTTGACCTTGGGCTGGCTCATGCCGACGCCTGCTCTGGGTTGGCAGGTAATTCACCGCCCCTGCGACGGCGCCTTGCCGGCCAGATGGCGATGAGCGTGCCGAACATGATGACGGGACCCGACCACCACATCCACATTTGGTACGGCTGGTAAATGACCCGATACACTGCTTGGTCGCCCGAGAGCTCGATAAGCGACAAGTACAAGTCGCCCATGGGATTGCTGTACACATCGGGGCTGAACACGGGCTCGCGCATGCTGGAGTAGTAGTTCATGCGCGGGCTGAGCAGTCCGATGCTGCGGTCGCCGGAGTGAACGTCGAACGTGGCCAGCATGGAGCGTCGGTGCTCTTCTTGGACCTCTTCAGAACCCACATAGCGAAGGGTATAGCCATTGAATTCCGAGACATCGCCCGGCGAGACCGAGAACTCGGTCTCGGTGCGGTAGCCCTTGGTCATGGCCAGGGAGAAGACGGCCAACAGCACGCCATAGTGGGCCACGTGCCCGCCAAACCGACGTCGGGTGCGAGTGAGGACGGCTTGGGTTGCGCCGGCGACCCCCTCTTTCTTGGCCTCCATTCGGGCGCGGATGGGGGTGATGAGCTCTCCCATATTCGCGGTGGCAGCGAAGCCAATCACGAACATGGCCAGCAGGCTATAGGGGCCGTGGTAGCCGGCCAATGCGACGACTCCGGCCAGGACGCCACCACCGATGACAGGCCCCATGAACCGGGGTAGTGCGTCTTCGGTGCGCATCCGTCCCCATGGAAGCGCCGGACCCACACCCATCAGGAAGACGAGCAAGATGCCCAGCGGAAGGGCGACACGGTCGAAGTACGGCTCGCCGACGCTCACTCGACGGTCCTGAGCGGCCTCGAGCACCAGGGGCCACAGCGTTCCCTGTAGAACGAGGAAGGTGAATATCGCAAAGACAGCGTTCTGGGCCAGGATAGCTGCCTCGCGGGACAGCAGACTGGCGCCGTGGGTTAGCGTAGGTGCCTGGGTGCCGAGATTACGCTGGTTCTCTTTGCTGGCTTCGTCGAGTGCGCCGCTGCGGAACGCGAGCAAGAGAACGCTGTACACCAGAATGAACCCGATGAAGTACAGGAACACGGGTCCGATGTCGCTCTGGGTGAAGCTGTGCACGCTGTTGAACACGCCCGAGCGGGTCATGAACGTGCCAACCAAAGTGAGCAAGAAGGTCGTCATGCCCAAGATGAGGGTCCAGTCGCGCATCCGGCCGCGTCGCTCCAGGACCATCGCGGAGTGCAGGAACGCGGTGCCGGTGAGCCAGGGGTGGAAGCTGGCGTTCTCGACCGGGTCCCAGGCCCACGCGCCGCCCCAGCCGAGCACGGCGTAGGACCACCAGCCGCCGAGGACGATGCCCAGAGACAGCCAGGACCAGGGGATGAGCATCCAGTTGCGAATTGGACGCATCCAGCCCGCTTCGACTCGACCGGCGAGCAGCGCACCGCAGATCATGGAATAAGGACCGACCATACCCACATACCCGAGGTACAGGGTGGGCGGATGAATGGCCATCAGCCAGTGGTTCTGCAGGAGGGGGTTGGGGCCGGGGCCGTCTGGAAGCGGGTTCGCGACCGCCGCGAAGGGGTCGGCGATGGTGGCGATCAGCAAGGTGAAGAACACGGCGATGCCGAGTTGAACGTGCAGCGTCCAGGGCATGTATTCACGGTGGTTGTTGCCCATTGAGAGCAGGAATCCGCCGGTGTACAGGCCGAGAATGCCGCCCCAGAACAAGATGGAGCCGTTGAGTGACGCCCACAGCGACACAATGGTGAAGTACAGCGGCGTGGACTTGGAGCCCACTTCTGCCACGTAGCCGACCGAGAAGTCGTGGGTGACCAGCGCATAGACCATGACAAAGTTGGCCATAACGATGGAGCCAGCGAACAGGTAGGCGAAGGTCCGGGCGAGCTTATAGCCGCTCTCGCTGCCGTTCCGACCGGCCTGAAAAGCGGCGGCCGAGCCAACTGCCGAGAAGAACAGGCTGGCTAGGACGAGGGACTGACCGAGTGTAGAGATCACTCTTCACCTGCGATTGAGGACTTCCAGTTTTCTTGGTGGTCGCCTTCGGGAGCCTGGTATTCGTTAGAGTGCTTCACCATTACCCGCTCGCTGCGGAAGACGCCGTCGCCGCCGAGCTTTCCTTCGACCACCACGCCAATTCCTTCGCGGAACATGGCCGGTGGATTGGAGCTAGAGTCGACAGAGACGGTTTTGTTGCCGTCGGTGACGTCGAAGGTGACGTGGCTGTTGTCGCGGTCCCAGTTCATGGTGCCCGGGACCACGAGTCCGCCTAAACGAACCGTGGCCTGGAGGGCGTTCGGGGCGTCGTGCAGCTCGGTGGGAGACCAGTAATATACTAAGTTCTCGCCGAGGTCACCCATGCTCAAGTAGGTGAGGGCGCCACCTGCGACGGTGAGCGCCGCCAGTGCGAAGAGACGACGTTTCCATGCTTCGGTCATGAGAGATCTCCTCCGGTGGGGGACCGGACGATAAGGCTGATGGCGTATCCGCCGAAAATGAGCCAAGTGAGGCCGTAACCGGCCCAGACGAATTCCCACCCGCCTTGAATCATTCCTGTGCCTTGGGCCAAGAGAGGGGTCATGAGGTCACCTGGGGTGCTGGCGGTAATGGTGCTGGAGCTTCGGCCATGGCGCGATGTTTGGCGATACGCCAACGACGGGCGATGAACCAGGTCATGAGCAGGGCCATGGCCAGCAGGTTGACCCGGAACACGAACACCATTGGCTCGGAGACCGTCTCGGGCGTGGACTGCATTTGATGGATAGAACGCCACCATTTCACGCTCATGTAGGTAACAGGTACGTTCACGAAGGCCAGCACCGTGGCCACAGCGGACCAAGTAGCGCGTTTTTCTGGAGACTGGGTGGCTTGGCGGAGCAAGATGACGCCCACGAAGGTGAGCAGCATCACGGTCGCGCTTGTGAGTCGGGGATCCCACGTCCACCACACGCCCCAAGTTGGCTTGCCCCAAATACTTCCCAGCATCAGCAGCAGGACATTCATCACCACGCCGACCTCGATGGCGGCTTCGTTGAGCCAGTCGGCTTCCATACGGCTGGTCAGCAGATACCCGAGGGCGCCCACAAACGCGACGCAGAACACCAACATTGCGAACATTGCGACCGGCACGTGCACATAGAACAGTCGCCCGACGTCGCCCATCATCCTCTCGGGCGGGGCCCAGAACAGGCCCAAATAGTGGCCCACGATGAGCGTTATGAGGCCCAGAAGACCAGCGATATGTTCCCATTTCGGCATTACCCGTCCTCCAGAACTCGACCGAAGAACAGGCCGGAGAGAGACCAATGAATGGCGTTGAACGCAACTAACAGGGATAGCCATGAGCTGCCTTGCAACATTGGGTCACCTTCTATCACCACCATGGTTCCTCGAGACGCGGCGAGCAGGGCCGGCACCACCAGTGGAAACATCAACAGAGGCAGCAGGACGCTGGCTCCTCGCGCTTGTGCGGTGATCAGACCGTACAGGGTTCCCGGGGCCGCAAGTGCCGCGCAGCCCATGACGGCGATGGCGGCAAGCATACTTAGATCGCCCCGTACCGGAACATCGTATAGCCCCACCATCAAGGGGAAGATGGCGACCGTGACGGCCAGCAGAATGGCCGTGTTGGCAAGGGCCTTACCGTAATAGATGGCGACCGGCTCGACCGGCCACAGCAGCATCCCCTCGGCCGCGCCGTGCTCCATTTCGGTGGACCAGGACTGGTCCATGGAGCGGGTACTCGCAAGCAAAAGGCTGATCCACAGGGTGCCGCCGGCTTGTGTACGCAGGATGCCCTCGGTTGGAGAGGCAAAAGCGACCATGAGCAACATGGCCAGCGCAAAGAAGAACAATCCAGAGACCCGAGCGGGGCTTCGCCACTCGACCAAGAGCTCCTTGCGGAGCACCTCGAAGGTTTGACGGATGACGTTCATGGGAGCCGCTCTAACAGTCCGGAGGCGGTGCCAGCCCAGAGCAGCTGACCGGCCTCTAAGGCGAGTCCGTGGGTGCAGGCCTGGGCGCCGATGCGCGGAAGATGGGTGGCGAGCGCGATCGTGGTTCCCGAGGTGCGGAGCTCGCGGATGACGTCGAGGACGAGCTCGCGTCCCTCGGGGTCGAGGGCACCAAAGGGTTCGTCGAGCAAGGCCAAACGGGGCTTCTTGAGCAGGAGGCGCGCCAGACCCAGGCGGCGCTTCATTCCGGCGGACATCGCCCGCACGGGATGGTCGCGGTGGGGCTCGAGATTCACCCGCTCAAGCAACGCGTCTACGTCGACCTCGAAGCGACCAAGGCGGTTCCAAGCCTGAAGATTTTGCCGAGGCGAGAGGTCGTCCCAAACGTGTAGTTCGTGGCCTAGATAAGCGATTTCGGCGCGTAGGGTTTGTCGGTTTTCCCACAGGTCGGTGCCGTCGACGAGAATGTGCCCACGGTGGGGTTTGAGCGAGGTAGCCATACACCGCAGCATCGTGGACTTTCCCGAACCATTTGGCCCAGTGAGCATCCAGGCGCTGCCGGCTTCCATGGTGACGGTCACGTTGGCGACCGCCCAGCGAGGCCCGTAACGACGGCACAGAGCATCAATGACTAGCGTTGGCGCATTTGCTTTGATGGAATGTTCCTGGGTTAGCCGACATCTATAACCCGGTTTCCGCGGGCTTCGGCCCTCCGCCGCGCCTCGTTGCAGCCAGGCGGCTATGAAGGAAACCAAATGAGGACGTCAACATGCTCTGGATCTTGTTTATGTTGTCTGGCTGCGCCAATACCGAGACGCCACCAGCGCCCGTAGAGCCTCCTGCGGTCGAGGTTCAGGCCGCTGCGCCGATCGAATCTCGGACGGTACAGCGACCCTCCG
>JAACDH010000294.1 GCA_009936995.1 Rhodobacterales bacterium | reverse complement strand
GAGGACCGCGGAATGGACGTGGAGCGCTTTGTCGACCCCGCCGACGCCGAGAAGTGCTCTCTCATTTGCAGTGTAGGGCCCAAAGATCCGGACGGACTCGTCATCTCCGGTCATATGGATGTGGTGCCCACCGAGGGACAGCCCTGGAGTACCGATCCATTCCGCGTCACCGAAAAGGACGGAAAGCTGTATGGTCGGGGAACTGCCGACATGAAGGGCTTTTTCGCCGCAACCCTTCAAGCCCTTGCCCGTATCGAGGCGCGCGAGTTCACTCGCGAACTTACCTTGATCTGGACACACGACGAAGAAATTGGATGTTTGGGACGTCGCCAACTGGCCGACGCGTGGGCCGACGTAGGCCGGCCGTTGCCTTCAGCCTGTCTCATTGGTGAACCCACGTCGTTCCAAATCCTACGAATGCACCCGGGCCACGTGGCGATGGAGATCACCGTGTTCGGAAAGGCGGCCCATTCCAGCCGACCCGATCTGGGCGCCAACGCCATCGAGGCGGCAACCAAGGTGGTTGCGATGGTGCAAACGGTCGCCGCGCAGCTACAATCCGAGGCAGTCACCCACCTTCCAGAGCTCGAGCGCCCCTGGGTTGCGGTGAACGTCGCGCGTATCACTGGAGGCTCGGCCATCAACATCGTGCCCGACGCCTGCACCATCCAGATCGGCTACCGCCCCCTTCCAGGCATGGACGCCCAACAAATATTTGCACGAATTCGCGATCGACTGGCCGACCTCAAGCTGCCTCGCGGCGCCAAGGCCACGTTGATACGCGTTTCGCCGGCCATGCTTACGCCAGCGCACACCCCCCTCGAGGGGCTTCTCAGACCGCACAGTCCTCACGAAGGCTGTGGTGCAGCGTCTTTTGCAACCGATGGCGGCAACTTGGCGCGGCTGGGCTTAGAACCCCTCGTATTTGGACCAGGCAGCATCGAAGTGGCCCACAAGGCCGATGAATTCATCCCAACAGCGGGTCTCATTCGCGCCGTCGATGTCATCGAGGACGTGATTCGTCGCCGTTGTTGTGGCGGAACCTAAGTCTGACGGTGGCGCTTCTAGGCCACTCCCTCTAAACTGTAGACGTGCCCACTCTTGGGCGGATGTTCTCGATATGAATCACGGAGGCCCTTAATGGCCAAAAAAGACGACAATGGTGGCAGTCTGCGCGACCGACTTGACGCGCGTAGCGCCGGGCTCACTCGTAAAAATATGCCCGATGGCGGCCAGGTGTTTGGCGGTCCTACCGCGTCCAAAGCGCTGTCTGCCCTGGGTGCCCGTGCGTTCACGATGGACAAGACGATCTTCGTCAACGATGGATTCGACACCGGAAACGCCGAAGACCTGGCGTTGTACGCCCACGAGTCCCATCACCACCAGGAATCTGGCGGCACAGACGACGGCCACGGCGAATACGACGCCGAAGAAATGGCAGCGCGCGCCCGCGAGCGAATGGTCATGCACATGGCCAAACGCGGCGACGATGCCGGCGGTATCCTAAGTCAACTCAAGGGAGGCCGAGGTCCCGCAAACGCCGAAGAGGCCGACGCGATGCTCGCAGCCAAGGCCGCGAAAACCGGCGAAGCCGATCCCCTCGACGCCTACAAGAGCATGCTGGCCCTCGGCATGCCCCAAGGGCAGATCATCCGAGAGCTGGCCGACGACATTGTCAGAACGCTAAACCAACAAACCGAAGAGGTGTCTCAACGCACCTCCGGTGACGGCTGAATCATCCTTGAGCCAAGACGCGATCTTTCTCGATCTCACAAAACGACTTCGACGCACAGACCTCCTGCTTCTGCGTGCTGTTCGCCGACAACGCGCGCGACCGTCCATGCGGGCGAAGGGCCAGTTCTGGGGCTCGGTCATCACCGACGACGAAGTCGACGCGCTGCTGCGAGCCCATGGCGAAATCGACTCGCCGCCCACCGGTGACGGTCTAGCCGACGCCCTGGCCTCCAGCACCACCTACCGCGACAACCCCGGCGGCGGTTTCTCGCAGCTCCGCACAGAGTTCGAACTTAACGACGACGACGCCGACATCCTGCTGCTCGGCCTCGCCGCAGAGCTAAGTGCCGGGTACGCCCGCATCTTCGCCTACCTAAACGACAACCTGAACCAGAGCGTTCTAACCGTCGACCTCGCCACCCGGGTGCTCCGACTCGACCGCCGACAGCGCCTGGCCCTGTTGCCGCGCACGCTCCCTGGCGCTCCGTTGATCAAGAATCGACTCATGTTGCTGTACCCAGCCGAGGGCATCGATCCGCATTCAGCGCGTCGGCTGCAGATGGCGCCCACCCTCCTGAAGTGGCTGCTCAACGGCGGCGAATCCAGCCTGCTCGACGGCGCTAAGCGCATCCGCACCGATCAGTTACCGTTCGTACCGACCACCACTCGAGCGCGAATCGCACAGATCACCGAGGCCCTCACCGGCCCCGTCACCACAGTCATCACGGGTGGAACGGTCGGAATGCGCGACGGTATCGCAATCGAGGTCGCGCGCATGGCCAACCGGCCAATGGTACGCGTGGATATCGACCGCGCAAAGAGCTACATCGCGCAACCCTGGGACTTGGTCCGCGACCTCCGGCTCGACGGCAGTATTCCCTTCCTCGTGAACGTCCCCGAGACGTCCGAAGACCCCGTTCTGCGACTGCAGGTTCGCGCACTCGGGTCCGCACTGGCGGAGCTCCCCTATCCCATCGTCATCGGTGGCAACGAGCGGCGCGCGGTGGCCGGCATGTTGGGTGGCGGTCGCTCGGACGTCACCGTCAAGTGCGGTCGAACCACCACCCAAGAGCGCGTTGACGCCTGGGCAGCCGGCTTGGAACGCCGCGATTGGGAGACATCCAAGGCGGCCGAGATCGCCGAGCGCTTTCAGACGGTCGGCAGTACCACCATCGAAGAAGTACTCGACCGAGCAGAAGCCGAATCCGGCGGTGCCGAGCCGACCATCGAGATGCTGTGGAGTTCGGCTCGCGAAGCCGCCCGTCCCGAATTCTCTGGCTTGGCTCAACGTATCGTGCCCCGGTACAACTGGGACGACCTCATTCTCGCACCGCGGGTCATGGGACAGCTCAAGCACCTCGAGAACTACCTCGCGCAACAAGAGACGGTCATGCACACGTGGGGTGGCCAGAAGCTTCGCCCCCGTGGTTACGGCATCAAGGCGCTGTTCTCCGGCGGACCCGGTACCGGTAAGACGATGTGCGCCGAGGTCATCGCCGGCTCCCTCGGGCTCGATCTATTCAAGGTCGACCTGTCGTCGGTCATCAGTCGTTGGGTTGGTGAGACCGAGAAGAACCTCAAAGAGATTTTCGATGCCGCCGAGGGGGGGAGTTCCGTCATTCTGTTCGACGAAGCCGACTCCCTATTCGGCTCACGTGGCGACGTGAAGTCAGCCCAAGACAAGTTCGCCAACCAAGAAGTGTCGTTCTTGCTGCAGCGGCTCGAAGTCTTCGAGGGCTGCGCCATCCTCACAACGAACCTGCAGGAGAACATCGACGAAGCTTTCTTGCGTCGGTTTGGCGCTGTCGTCGAATTTCCATTGCCCGCACCGGCCGAACGACTGGCGTTGTGGCAACGCGCCGTCCCCGCCCACGCTCCGCGCGACGCCAATCTCGACCTGTCTTACCTGGCCAACCAGTTCCACCTGGCCGGTGGTTCCATTATCAACGCCAGCATCAACGCATGTGTGGTCGCCGCCTCCAAGAACGAGCCGCTGGGCATGCGCCACTGCGTGTTCGCCATCGCCCGCGAGCTGCACAAGATGGGCCGTCAAGTGAACCGCGTCCACTTTGGTACCTGGTACGAAGAGGTCGCACCGATCTTCAGCGAATAGGTCTACGGGCCGAAGCGCGAGGGTAGCGGTGTCGTTCGAACCGACTCGACCATTCGGTTGGGCGGCAGCACAGGAGGTTTCTCACCAGGAGCCAGGAGCCGGAGAGCTAGGCGCTGCACATACTCATTGTTACTGAGAGACGAAGCGCTGGGCTTGGCCACGAACTCGTACTGACGCTCCAACAAGGTGCCCGTGTTCGGGTCTAGCAGACATTGACCACGCAGGGCGCTCTGCCATTCATTGATGGCGCGTCGACCGGTGGGGCTGAGCGTCCCCGTCAAGTTGGTCTGGATGAGCACTTTGCCCGCATCCGTATCGTCTCGTCGGTGACCACCCTCTAGAATTCCCGTTGTTCCATGTGGTTCGACAAACAGGTGCGTGGCATCCACCCCACTCTGCGCCCAAGTCGTCCCGGGGCCTCTCTTGGGTAGAGGTACGTCGAAGCCCGCGTAGGCACGGAACAACACCTCGCGCATCCAAGTCCTGATGTCTCGTTCACGAGGTCGATCGCCCGTGACGCCTTCGAGCGTAGCGCTCTGAAGTACACCGTCAGAGCCCACGATGAGCTGAAACCAGCCTCCATTTGTTAGTGTCTCGGTCCACTCGTTCAGGTTCTCGAGAAGTGCGCCGGCACGGTCGCCTGCGGGCCCCAATGCGCCCAAGGACAGGGCGTCGATGGTGCAGCGGACCTCCCACCGGGTCTCCTTTTTAAACGACGCCACCGGTGTGCAGGTGGTGACCAACGCCAAAGACCACTCCAACATGTTGGCATCTTGATTGCGGGTAGCGTTGACCGGGATAACTCGCACCTCACCTACATCGCTGCGAATGACATAAGTGTGCGCTTCGCTCCAACGCATCTCGAGCTCGCCGGCCCAAGCGGACGTAGCCAGCACGACCACGCCCAAAAATGAACCAAACATGCGGTCCCTCTAGAAGGTAGACCCAATGGACAGGGCGAAACCAAATGTTGGAAGGGGTTTTCCGAGCTTTTGGTCTGGTTGCGGAATCAAACTGAAGGTGTCGCGATACGGCACCATGGCTCCGCCGAACAAGTCGACGTTCACCAGCGGACGAACCCGGCCATTGGCCTTGGTGCTGAACGGCGCTTGAGCAGCCCAGCCCGCATGAAGCGTCGTGTCGACTGCGTGAGGGAGGTTGTACCAACCGGTGCGGAAGTAGCCGTACGGTCCAAAGCCAATCGGGGCGTTCTTACCCAGCATTACGCCGACACCGAGGTGTACAAGACGTTGGAGATTGCGCTCTTTCAGGCGACTGACGTCGACGCAGCCTTGTTGCGCTCCGGGACAATCCAGTTCGCCCGCGGAACCGGTAGTACTGGTGCTACTGGTGCTACTGGTGCTACTGGTGCTACTGGTGCTACTGGTGCTACTGGTGCTGGTGCTACCGGTGGTCGTTGTAGCGGGGTCTGCGGGGGAGTCGCTGCGGTATTCGTTCTGGTAAACTTCGCGCCAGGAGCCACCGGAAACATTCAATGCGTAGTCCAGCCCTGTGGTGAACATGAAGTGGCCGTAGTGGCCCCGCAGATGCAGCTGGAGCGGCACACCTTCAGGAGTGATACCTATGTCCTGATCAAAATCGATCGGATCAGTGCTGTCCTCTGCGATTTCCAGTTCTGGGATCGTGGCCCCGGAGAACGTGAGCCCAGCGCCCATGAGTCCGGCAAACCGGACCGGGAACTCGCCCTCGGCGTCCACCTTCTTCAGCCGCGAATCTACACGGTCCCAGCGCCACAATCTAATCTTAGAGGACGCCACGCTGCCCAACTCGGGAATGGCGACGTAGACCTCTGCTTTACTGTGAAGCTTGGCATAGATGGCCAAGTAAGTAAGAATATCGCCCGAAAGGTTGGGCATACACTCGTTGGGGTGCTCCATCAACTGGTCGATGAAGTCGAGGCCCATGCGCGTCCTCGCCACATCAAGTACGTAATAAAACTTGTCATCCAGCTTATCGAGCTCGATCCGCTCTGACAGAGAATGGCCATCGTCACGGGCGAGGTACACATCGACCCGACCCGGAGAGGCATCCTCCAGCCCGCCCTCGTCGTTTATCTCCGTTTCTATGCCGTTGAGATAGACGGTGTACTCGTTTAGAAATTTTAGCCCATCGAATTTACCCTCACTCGAAAAAGCCAATGTGAGCGGAGGGAACTGGCCACGGTCTAGTTGGTCTTTGTAGTTGCCAATCGAGGAGTGCAGGTTTTGATCGGTGAGCTTCGACATCAACTCGGGAGTATTGTGAGCCATGCTGCCCGCGAGATACCAGTAATAATTGACCGGACGACCACCGATCTGCTCGTAGTACGGCGGCGCCGAGTTGTTCTGGTTCTCCGCGGCACGGCCAATCTGGGCGTATAGCAGGAACAAGGGTTCGCGCAGTTCCGGGCGATCGACAAACCAGATCTCGTCCGCAAGCTCGCGAAGCTCGCCCGCCTTCAGTCCCCAGTCCTGATCCACGAGCGCATTCCAAGAAATGGTGGACACGTCGTCTACCGCGTCCATCACCCGGTCGATGGTCGATGACGGCACAGTGGCCCGTTGATCCTGGGGTCTTAGCGAACGGTCTTGTTCCTTCCGTCCAGACTGGTACAAATCAATTTCCGGATAAAAATTGGCTCCGTCCCGAGCAATCCGAGTGATAATGTTCCGTTGGAGCGTCTGATTTTGGTAATTGGTGTCGGTCTCTGCCCACTGCAGCACAACCACTCGAGCCTCTCTGTCCGCCTGCGCATCCTTGAATGCCTTTTCACGCTCGATCAGCTTCAGTTCCTTTTCGCTTTTCTGCTCGGCCATTCCATCCTGGATGGTCTCGACCGGTCCGCGGACTTTAGGTTCTTCCTGGGCGCGCGCCGGTGAGGAAACCAGCAACCCGAGTGTGAGAAACAGGGCCTTGAACATACGGACAACTCCTTATCGAGACCGACCCTAACTCAGGCGTTGGTCCAGACACAGAAACGAATCGCCATATCTGTTGGGCGCCCTAGTTACAGACCGCAGAACCGCCCGGAAAAGTGCAGTTTTTGGTCTGCCCACCGCGGATGACGTTCTTCGCAGGAGGGCCGCCCTTGAAGTTCACGGTGCACTCTTCCATGGGTACATTCGGTACTGTGGCCGTACCACTCACGAAGTTGACCCGCTCGCGGAATCCGGAATTGGGACATTTGATATCCACACCGGTGAACGGCTCGGACGCGGGGATGATGATTACAGCGTTGGCTGGGCCCACCGGCGCGGGCGGCGGAGCAGGTGCAGGACGCGGCGATGGAGGGGCCGGGTTAGCGGCCGGGCGTGGACGAGCCTTCGGCACGGGGACCGGAATTGGAGGATCGTCTCGGCCGGTGTCGACGACAGCCACGGCGGCGGCGGGCGCGGCGACCTGGGTAACGGCAGCCGTGGACCCCTCGTCTTTTTGCTGTGACACAAAGAAGACCACCACCACCAATGTGACCAGGACGGCCATGAACACCATCGACATCAGGCCGCCAACGATGGCAAACACCCGATAACTACGAGCGCGCTCTTGACCTGCGTCGGCGGAATGTTGCGAAGCGGGGCCACCCCCGTAGCCACCACCAGCGAATCCAGGTGGACCGGCCACTGGACCCGAAGCAACTGGACCAGAGATTCCCATTGACATGCCTGGCGGTGGACCGCCCATTGGCCCGGGTGCCATTCCAGGCGGCGGTGCGCTGATGGCCGGCGCCGCGGCGGGAGGCGGCGCCTGTGGTTCTTCAGCCGGCGCTTTTCGACGGGGCGTTGGCAGCGCGAAAAATGCCGTCGCGCTCTTGGGGGCCCCGTCCCCTTCATCCGTGGCGTCGGATTCTGTGAGCGGAACCATGCGAAGCTCGCTGGCCGAGGGCGCAGCGTCGGGCTGATTCGGTTTCCAGGAGGCACCATCGGGGGCCTTTTTCGGCGTCGGTGGGGGCGCTGCTGGGGCGTTTCCGGTGGGACGGGTTGGACGAGAACGCCCCGCACCAGCCGCACGTGGACGTTTCGCAGACGGTCGGGGCCGCGCTCCCGGGCGAGGGGGGTCTTTCTTAGCCATGCAAGGTTCTCCGAAAGCTGTGCTGAACACCCGGGCAATCCGCTAGGTGCCGTAGCGTCAACATCCAGTTCAACTCATACCGCATTGTGGTCCTCGGCGCTCTCTGAAGTCGCTGGGCGAGACCGGGTCCGGGCTCGGCGAAACACCGCTCGACGCGCGTTGAAGAACGCGGGACCGAGGTAGGTGAGCAGCACCAGAAAACCCAAGAGAGGCATCAGAAAGGCGAGGCTTCGAAGGAATGACGTGGCGGTGACCCAACGTTCGCCGCGGGCGCGTATGCCACCCGGTGCATCCAGCCATGGCGAAGGATAAATGCGGACCGACGTCTCGCCTCGAGCCACATTGACCAGCCGAAGTTTGATGTCGAAGCTCTGTCGGTGGTAGAACGAGTCAAGACGGTAGTAAAGTTCGTACCATCGATACCTCTTTTTAGAGGTCTGTCCAAAAGTTTCGGCGAGCCCCTTGCTGTCCCTCTTGACGAACGACACACCGCCGCCAGCCTCGGCGATCCAAGAGAGGGAAATGTGGTCAATGCCATAGTCTTCGAGGTGGCCGTCAATGCGCTGATCAGCATATTTACCGCACAGCCCCGCTGGCGTAACGGTCTGATTAAAGCCCTCCGGCTTTTCACCCTTGAATAACCTTTTTCCGAAGCCGACCGTATAGACCGTGCTGCGCGACCCCACGCCGCCGGCCCTCCGCCCCTCGTGCATTAGCGTGAGCAGATCGTTGAGGCGCGAGACGTTGGTGCCACACGTGTCGGAAGCCTCTTGGTTGTTGAAACCATCGGTGAGCACAATCACCGTGGGGTCGGCCGTCTTTACGGCCATAAAACGATCGATGGCTGTGATCTGAGGAAGTTCGGTGAGCGCGTAGCCTACCGCGTCGTACAGGTGTGTGAAACCACCCCGAGGCGTAAGTAAGTGCTCTTTGATGACCTTTCGATATTCGGCCTTGGTCTTGATGACCCGAGGCTCCAAGCCGTCTAGGCCGATGACGCCGTTAGAGAAACGAAGCAGCACCACGCCCGTCTTGCCGTTGTCCTCTGGGAGGAAACCCTCGTTGACCGACGTGGGCAGCAGCGCCGAGTACACCTTGTTAACCCGCTCTCCGTCATTCTCATACATCGAGCCCGACCCATCGATGAGCAACACGAAGAGCTGACCGCTGTTGACCGGATCGTGGGGGATGAGCTCGATGTCTTCGATGGGGTGGCCATCGTGACTGACCGCGATGCTGTCGGAGTCGAGCGAGCGATGGAGCGAGGTGTTGGTGACCGGATCTCGCAGGTCGAAGCCCAGTCGCAGCTCGCCCGTGCTTCGGTTCGCGTAGGGAATACAGCCCGCTAGATCGTCTATACCGGCACTGGCACACTCGTTCTCGGTGGTGAAGAAGTCCACCCGGAGTTCGCTACCCTCGCTGGCGATGTCGCGATCGATTCGGTACGTGGTGCCCAAAATTGGCGCCGGAAACTCGCTTGTTTGACAGCCCCAAAGCAATGCCAGGGCGCCGAATGCCAGCCAATGCTTCACCGTTCTTCCTTGGGCAGCAGAATGAACTCGACTACCGTGTCGCCGTTTTCACCGAGCAACACGCGATCTTCCATGGACAGCTCGGTCTCGAGCGGTGCGGGTCGGGAGGGATCGTATCGCAGTTCGATCCGCTCTAGCGGGCGTTTGACCACAGTGCTTTCCACGGACAGGCCGCGGACGGCGTACCGATGTTCGGCATCGACGACCACTGAAAGGTGAAGCTCGGCAACGCCCTGATCCGCGGGCAGGTAGAGATCGAGCCCCCGAGGAAAGTGCCCGACGAAACGCTCGGCGGCGGTTCCTTCGACGCTGGGGATGGGAATGCGTAGCCCAAAGCGCTCGGCGGACAGGACTCGAAGCCATCCCGCGTACAGATCTGCGGGGACCCCCCAGACCAGGAGCCCGTAGCAAGAGCCAAAGGTGAACGCCGAAAGCGCGGATGCCAGGTACAAGTCGCCGAGCAAATAGTAGCCCAACATGTGCCACACGGCGGCGCCCATCAGGGACGACGCGACTGCGCCGCCCAAGTGATGGAAGAAGTCGAGGGCGATGCCCGTCCAGGATGGCGCTACGGTGGCCGCCGCGCCGTCGACGCCCCAGCCGAATCGACGGGCCACCACCCGTTGGAGACTTCGCGCCATCCAGGGTCCAGTGCCGGCGGCCAGCCCCATGAACAACCAAGGCACGAGGCGATAGCGCAAGGTGACGAGGCTGGCGTCTTCGAGAATGGGCCGCATTGCTTCGCTGGCCAACAGAGGCTTTACCCAACCGTAGATCGTGAGCCCGAAGCCGAGCATGAAAAACGCCAGCCCGGCCGAGAACGTCGAGTACCCGATTCGATATTGCATCTTTCGTCGACGCAACGCCCCCTCGGCGAACACTGTCATGAACGCCACAGTGCAGGTGAGGACCGCTACAAAGGCGAAGCCCTCGAACCACTGCGGCCAATAGTAGCCCCATCGCCAAGCCGTGGGACCTGACAGCACGAAAAATGCGAGCACAGCCCACCACGACACCGCAGCAGCACCCCCAAGATAGAGTGCAAGCACCACGTGGCGCGTGAAGTTGTGTGGGATCAAGTAGATGTTCACCGTCGGACCCCTGGCCGAAGCGATTGAATCCTATCGCACGCGGACCCATCCTCGTAGATAATCGTCTCGCGTCCTGTGCTGAAGCTCAACCCCCGACGGCGCGTAGCCCCTCTCGGAGCCCCAATGGCGAGAACTTACACCTTCCTGCAACTATCTCAAGAGTTCGGCGGAACGCGCTTTGGCCCGTTCGATGGCGTGGAAATTCGACTGGGATCGGATCCCGGAAGAAGTGACATCACGCTGCCAGAGGGACTGGGTGTTGCGCCCGAGCATGTGAAGATCCTCATCCAAACGGACGGCAGCTTCATCATCGCGCCAGTTGATCGCGCCGCGGCGGTCTTCCACTGGCGCGCGGGCAGCAATCGTTCTCGGCAAGTCGCCGCGCCGATGGCGGTCCAGGCGGGCGACGGATTCTCTCTGGGCACCGCAGAGGGGCCGCGCTTCTTCATTCAGACGGTCGCCGAAAAGCAAGCCAAAGAGGCCGCCGCCGAGTCCGAAGGACCAAAATTCGGCAGGAACCTCAATTCTGGCGGCATTTTTAATGAGATCAAACGTCGTGGAATCGGTTCGGTACTCACCAGCAGCGGAGGCCGGCTGGTCTACAACTGGTGGACCTTCGCCAAGACGGGACAAATGTTTGCGCCCACCTATGTGGTCGCGTTCATGTTGCTGGCCAGCGGCTGGGTGTTCGCGGGCGGCGCTTCATGCACGGCATTCAATTTCAATAGTACCAAGGGAAAAACTGCCGTACAACTCACCAACTGTCGCGACCAGCTGGGAATCGGTTCCTCCGACGAAGGAGGCCCCACAGTGCCTGGGCTCACCCGTAAAATTTTGGTCGATCGCGAGTGGCAAACCACCATTCAGGCCGACAAAGACCTGTACAAAGCCTATGCCGACGCACTCCGAGTGATCTTCGCCGAGCCCTCCCGGTACCAGTGGGCTTACACCCAAAAAGGTGGCACCTTCGCCCGATACCGCGAGGCCCTCGAGGCCACAGGCATGCCGCCGGACTTGGTTCGGGTCATGGCCTACTCCGCCGCGATGCCAGGATTCGGACAAGCGCGCGACTGGAGCTTGGTCGAAGACTCCGAGGACGAAGAGGTGTGTGGACGAGGGCCCCTCGCCCTTACGTACGCCCAAGGTCGCCGCCTGGGACTCAGCAACCTCCAGTTGGACGCCATGGTGGAGCGGGCGGTGGCCCAAAGCAATGACCTCGCACCTCAGAAAGAGGCGCTTGTGTCCACCGCATCCCGCATCGACGACCCCACCCAGTTCGACGAAGACCTCGTCAAGAGCGCCGGTGCGGTCTTCCAGGGCGGCGTTGAGTGCCTGTACGTCGACGGCGAAGATGATCGCACCAACATCAACTTGATCGCCCAGCGCGTTCAGGCCGAGCTCGGCGCCAGCATCAGCCGAGGCCTGCCCCGCGAGGGCGAAGCCCATTGGATCGCGGCGCGGGTCACCCGCCTGTACGCCATGGACTTTCGCCGTGGCTACGACGAGCTCGACTTCGACGCCCGGCAAGAGCCCTCTACGGCCATGAAGACCCAGTCCATCAAAGCGGGCCGGGCTGCGTACGCCATCAAGGCTGCGGGCGAAGTCATCGCACGGGCCGTCGCGATCCCCTGTCTGGCCACCCTGGATAAAGAGGTGTCGGCCAAGCCGCCCCAGTTCATGGGAGAGCTGCCCAACTTGGGCCACTGCGCCATCGTCCGAGCGTTCGTCGAGTACGACCGTCTATAGATGATCGCGGCGGCGACGCACCAACGCGCCCAACACCAGCAGGACCGGAAGGGCAGAACTACCCAAGGGCGCAGAAGCGCAGGTTCCGAGACCCGCGCAAGCCGAGGTGCCGGACTCACCAGAGAGTTCGGCTGCACCTCGATTTCCGTCGATGCAATCCGAAAAAGGATCATCGACATCGACTGGCTCGCCGCCGTCTGGGCAGATGTCGCAGTCATCGGGGATGCCGTCGAGGTCCCGGTCGTAATTTGGGTCGTGATCGTCAACGCCCTCGCACAGATCGCAGGCGTCGGGAACGGTGTCGGCGTCCGCGTCGACCGTTGGATCGAGGTCGTCGAAACCTTCACATAAGTCGCAAAGATCCGGGACCATGTCGCCATCGCTGTC